>PWGO01000180.1 GCA_003554525.1 Syntrophomonadaceae bacterium
GCCCCCGGGGTAATAGCAACCGGTCAGGCCTTGCGTAAAGCCGAAAGCTATGGTTCTTTCCTGGGTGGCGGCTTTTCCAGCAAAAAAGAAATAAATGAGCAGATTGACCGCAGCTGCAGTGAAGGTGTAGATCAGTTAAAGGTCCTGGTATCCGGTATTGTCAGCTTTAAAGAATACGGCAAGGTGGGAAAAGTTAAAATTGACCGGGAAGAGCTAACGCATATTGTAAGCCGGGCCCGCCAGTGGGGTATAAAAGTAATGGCCCACGCCAGCTCGGAGGAGGCGGTAAAAACGGCTGTTCACGCCGGTGTGGATTCGGTAGAACACGGGTATTTTCTGAGCAGGGAAAGCCTGTACGAGATGGCTGAGCGGGGAGTGGCCTGGGTTCCCACGGTAATTCCCGTCGCTGCACAGGTAAGGGAGCCGCGGCGATGGCTGTGGAGTTCCAGGGAAATTGAGTTAATAACAAGGATTTATCGTGAACAGCAGGAGAAAATACAGATGGCCCATGAATGCGGGGTTCTTTTAGGCATGGGAACGGATTCCGGTGCTGCCGGGGTAAAACACGGTAAGGGGCTTTTGGAAGAAATAAAGTTGTATGTCGGGGCGGGGTTATTCCAGCGCCAGGCATTGATTTCCGCCACATCAAATAATGCTGCGGTGCTTGGCCTGGAAACCTTTGCGGGCTCCCTGGAAATTAACCGGGCTCCTTGCCTGGTGGCAGTCCGCGGTGATCCCTTGTCCAACCTGGAAGCCTTGCAGCAGGTAGAGTGGGTTTTTGTGTCATAATGGAATTGATATGAAACATCAGTCCTCGTGTGGAAGTATAAAGAAAGCCCGGGTTCCCAACAATATAATATACATATTTTACGCTTGTAACTACTCTATAATGATCAGCCCTGGGGGGCGGGCGCAGTTAAACCCTACAGGTCCAGGTGGTCTTTTTTCTTGCTCAGCTTTAGCAGCCTTTGAAATTTCTCATAATCCAGGACTTTCATCTGCTTGGTGTGAGCCATTTCAATTCCTCTTATAAGGGATATGGTCATAACAGTAAGTATCACCGCCAGGGGGAGTCCGGCGCTTATGACTGCCGTCTGTAGGGCCATTAAAGCTTTTTCCCCTCCTATCAGGAGCAGCACGGCTGCCACCAGGCCTTCCATGCAGGCCCAAAAAACCCGCTGTTTTACCGGCGTATCCATAAGTCCACCGGAGGTGAGCTTATCCACCACCAGCGAGCCGGAATCGGAAGAGGTTATAAAGTAGTTGATAACCAGTGCAGTAGCTACGACGAAAAGGATAACACGGAAAATTTCGGCAAGAGCCGGTATGCTCAGGTAGCTGATCATTTCAAAGAGTGCTACCGGGAGGTTTGCCTGGACTTCCTGAAAAAGTGCGCCGCCGGTGGCTTCGTTAATTTCAAAAGCGGTGCCCCCGAAAACGGTAAGCCAGAAAAAGGAGAGAAGGGAGGGAACAATAAGAACCCCCAGCACCAGCTCCCGAACTGTTCTGCCCTTGGAAACCCGGGCTATAAACATGCCCACAAAAGGAGACCAGGAAATCCACCAGGCCAGGTAGAAAATGGTCCATGCGCTCTGCCATGACTGGTCGCCTATAGAAAGGTAGGAAGCGTATTCCACTACGTTACTGAAATATACCCCCATGGAGCTGGAAAAAAGGCGTAGGATGTATGCCGTTGGGCCCAGGATAAATATGGCCATCATAAAAATAAAAGCCAGTTTAATATTTAAGGTAGACAGAAATTTTATTCCTTTTTGGATCCCGGAAATCACGGAAATTATGGCTATGAGAGTAATTATGGCTATTAATATAACCTGGATATGAACGTTATAACCAATTCCCAGCAGGTAGTCCAGGCCACTGTTAATTTGTTTAATGCCCAGCCCCAGCGAAGTGGCCAGGCCGAATATTACCGACAACACGGCAAACGTGTCAATAATATCTCCCACGGGCCCGTATATTTTTTCTTTAAAAAGCGGGTAAAATACTGACCGCAGGGATAGCGGCATTTTCCGGTTAAATGCGAAAAATGCCAAAGACAGGGCCATCAGGGCGTATATCCCCCAGGGATGGAGCCCCCAGTGAAAAAAAGTAGTAGCCATGGCGGTATGGGTGGCATCAGAGCTTTCAAATATGGGAGGAGCTTCGGCAATCAGGTGTTCCAGGGGTTCGCCTACCGCCCAGAACATCAACCCTATGCCCATCCCGGCAGAAATAAGCATGGAATACCAGGCAAAATTGGAAAACTCCGGCTGGCATTTAACCCCTCCTATCCGCACGGATCCCAGGCGGGAAACAGCCAGGTAGAGGCATACCAGGATAAAAAAGTTGCTGGAAATTATAAAAACCCAATCGAAATTGGTGACTATAACCTCGTTTAGCAGGTTGAACATCCGGTGTGCGTGTTCTAAATTAAAAAGAGCGTAAAGGGAAAAAATTAAAACAAAAGCGCCGCTGGCAAAAGATACTATAGGGTTAAAGTTTAAACCGTACTTTTTATAGTTTCTTTCGTAAATTTTTGCATCGCCCTGGTGGAGCTGGTTATCTTGTTTCATGTTTTATTTCATCCTTTCTTTCCGGTTTTTCCAGTTCTAAAGGGGAGGCCCTGCCTGCGCCTTGAGGTTAACCCTGAAATTAAAATTTCTATTTAAATGGCCCGGTTACCTTCTAATTTTATTAAAAGATATAACGGCGATATAATAAAGGAATATTATTGAAAGGTGTAGAATAATACGGTTACGGGTATTATTAGAAAAAAATCCCGGGGCCAGGTACCGGTTAAGCGAAGCAAAAAAACAGGGGAGATAGTTGTCAAAATATTCAATATACGTGCTGCGGGCTTTTAATTAATATATGGAGTGGTGTTTATGCTGCCGCTTAGGGCGGAGGTAATGAACAAAACCGGGGTGTTGCTGGTAGTAGTAGCGGTGCTGCTGTTTGCTGCTGCTTACTGGGCTACGCCCAAGATTATTGGCATGACCGGCCTGTTTTTTATTATAGGTTGCTGCCTGCAGTGGCGGTTGCGCGGGGGTATAGCTTCTGCGCTGTGGACAACTGTGGCTGTAGGCTTATCTTTTGCGATTCACGGGGAGAATTTAGCATTGCTGGGAATATCAGTGCTGGTTTATTTTTTACTTGCCTTTTCTTTGGGTATAGTTTTGAATTATGCCTACAGGCAGCAGGCCGAGCTGGAAAAAAGCCAAATGCGTTACCGGGCCCTTTTTGAAGCTACCGGGGCGGCTACCGTGGTTGTAGAGCCTGATGATACTGTCTCGCTGGTTAATAGAAAGACAGAAGAGCTTACCGGTTATTCCAAAGAAGAAATAGAAGGGAAAATGAAGTGGCAGGATTTTGTTTTTGAAGATGAGCTGGAATTGATGAACAGCTATAGAAAGCTCCGCCTGGAAAAGGTAGATGAAGCCCCCCAAAGTTATGAATTTACTTACCGTGACAGCGAAGATAACCCCAAGAAAGCTCTCCTTATAGCGGATATAATTACGGAAACCAGAGAGGTTATAGCTTCCGTAGTGGATATAACCGGGCGTGTCAGGATTGAAGAAAAGCTAAAAGAAAGCGAGGAAAACCTTTCCATAATCCTGCAGTCTATTGGCGACGGGGTTATAGTTACCGATACCGGGGGTTATGTAACCAGGATGAACCTCCAGGCGGAAAATCTTACCGGGTGGAAATGGTTGGAGGCGGTAGGAAAACCGCTGAGCGAGGTGTTTAACATAATAAATTCCAGGACCGGCGAACTGGAATTAAACCCGGCGCAGCAGGTGATAGAGACAGGGAAAAAGGTAGGCCTGGCCAATGACACCGTGTTAATATCCCGGAATGGAAGCCGGTACTATATATCCGACAGTGCCGCACCCGTTTACAGCCGGGAAGGGGAAATTACCGGGGTAGTTATGGTATTTTCCGATATTACTGAGGAATACCAGGCCAGGGAAGCGCTTAAAGAGAGCGAGGAAAAATTCAGGACGCTGGCTGAATCTTCACCCCTGGCAATAATGATTTACCAGGAGGACGTGTGGGTTTATGTTAACTCCGCGGCGGAAAAAATTACCGGCCATTCCAAGGAAGAGCTGTACGGGATGTACTACTGGAAAATTGTCCACCCGGATTACCGGCAGACAATCTGGGAAAAAGGCCAGATGAGGCAGGCCGGTGATACTGAACCTTTTCAATACGATTTTAAAATAATAACTAAAGAGGGAAAAGAAAAATGGGTATCGCTTACCGGGGCATTGATTACTTTCCAGGGCAAGCCCGCAGGGTTTATATCCGTGATGGATATAAACGCTCGCAAGGAAGCCGAGGAAGCGCTGAGGGAATCCGAGGAAAAATACCGCGAGATACTGGCTACCATGGAGGACGGTTATTACGAGGCCAACCTGAAAGGGATAGTCACCTTTTGCAACGAATCCGCGGCGCGCACGCTGGGATATACTGTGGATGGCCTGATTGGTAAGAGCTTCCAACAAATATGTAAAGATCCGGAAGAAGCATTTGAGAAATTTAACCGGGTTTACCAGTCCGGACGTTCGGAACATTCCCTGACCATGGAACTGGTGCGGAGTGATGGCACAACGGCTATTGGAGAGTTTTCTTTAACTCTAGTGCGCAACGACGAGGGCAGGGTGACTGGTTTCCGGGGGATAGGGCGCGATGTTACCGAGAGAAAGCGCTACGAGGAACAGTTGAAATACCTGAGCATGCACGACCAGCTTACTGACCTTTACAACCGGGCCTATTTTGAAAACGAATTAAACCGCCTGAGCGGGGGTAGGGAGTATCCTGTTACCATAATTTCTGTTGACCTGGACGGTTTGAAGCTGGTAAACGACACCCTGGGTCACGAAAAGGGAGATGAGCTTTTAAAAGCCTGTGCTATGGTTTTACAGGATTCGCTGCGGCGTTCCGACATACTGGCCCGGGTAGGTGGGGATGAATTTGTGGCCATCCTGCCCCGTACGGGCAGAGAAAAGGGGGAAGAAGTAGTGGAACGTATAAAATCCAACGTGGAGTTGTACAACCGCAAAAACGAGCACCAGGTGCCCTTGAGTATTTCCGTAGGTCTTTCCACGGCGGAAAAGATTAGCAAGCCGCTGGAAGAAGCTTTCAGGGAAGCAGACGACCTGATGTACCGCGACAAGCTGCATAAGGGGACGGGCGCCAAGTCGCAGATAATCAGGTCTCTCATGCTTACCCTGGGGGAAAGGGACTATATTACCGAAGGGCATGCCCAGAGGCTGGAAGAGTTGTGTCTTGAGTTGGGAAAAAGGATAAATCTTACTCAAAAACAGCTTTCCGACCTGGCCCTTCTTGCCCAGGTACATGACCTGGGTAAGGTGGGAATACCCGACCGTATACTGTTTAAAAAAGGCCCGCTTAACGAGGAAGAGTGGGAGATAATGCGCCAGCATTCCGAGAAAGGATTCCGTATTGCACTTTCTTCCACGGACCTTTCCGGTATAGCGGATCTTATTTTAAAACACCACGAGAGGTGGGACGGCAAGGGATACCCCATGGGCCTGGCGGGTAAAGAAATCCCGGTGGAATGCCGCATCCTTGCCATAGTTGATGCCTACGACGCCATGACCAACGACCGGCCCTATCAGCGGGCCCAGAGCAGGGAAGAAGCAATTAAGGAGTTGAAAAAGGAAGCCGGCAGGCAGTTTGATCCGGATCTGGTTAAAGAGTTCATCCTTCTCCTGGGAGAAAAAGGTGCCGGAGATGGAACCTTTTCCAAAGAGGAAGGGGAGGGGGAGTAATCTTGACCCGGTTTCCACTCTGGAAGTCAAGTTAGAGGTTAGAGAAAGATGTTTTGTTATTACTCAGGCTCCTGTGGATAATGGTTACCAGGCACCAGGTCCAACTTCCCATAAGGTAGGGGGCTTTTATTTTCTAAGCTTTAACACCGTAAGTAGTTACGATGTTTTTTCTATTTCCCAGTTTTTATTCCTGCGGTACCATTTCCATATGCGTCCAGCCTCTTCCCGGTCCACGTCGGTTACCTGGAATGTTTTCCCCGTGGGGGAAGATAGCACCGAAGCGCTTACCGTGTTTAACCTCCGCAGGTTTTGAAAAATGTTGGTGCTTACTTCCAGGGACTGTACATTTTTCCGGGGTATAAGCACGCGGTAGGTGTAACTTTGCAAAAATATTAAGAATATATTATAAATAAAAAAGAGTGTGAACCTTAAAAGGAGGGGTAATTTTGCGTAAAGGTCTGCCGCTAGTGGCTGGTGTGGTAATGTTCTTCTGCTTTAGCATTTTGGTGGGAAACCTGGCTGGTGACCTGGATGCCGGGGCGGAACCAGATTCCGGAAACGACTATCCCATAGTTTTTGTGCATGGACTGGGCTGGGGTTTTGGTGAGCAGGTTGTGGGTATGGATTACTGGGGGGGGACTGATAGTATAAAGGAAGAACTGGAAGACCGGGGCCACGAGGTTTATATAGCCAACGTAAGCCCTTTTGCCAGCAACTGGGATAGAGCAGCGGAATTGTATGCAGTTATAAAAGGCGGCACTGTTGATTATGGTGAAGCTCACTCGCAGGAGTACGGGCATGACAGGTACGGAAAGACTTACGAAGGCCTGTACCCGGAATGGGGAGAAAAGGACCCGCAAACCGGGGAAGTGAACAAGATTCACCTGGTGGGGCACAGCATGGGGGGACAAACCATACGCACCCTGGTACAGCTACTGGAAGAGGGTTGCCCGGAAGAAAGGGAACAGACTACAGGTGACGAAATATCGAAACTTTTTTCCGGTGAGGCCGCCGGCAAAGTAGCCAGCATTACCAGCGTTGCTACACCCCACGACGGTTCTACTATTGCCGATGATGTAGATGATTTTTTACCGTTTTTTGAAGATATGGTGAAGTCGGTATCGCGTTTCTTGCCGGAAGACAATCAGCTATACGATTTTGGCCTGCAACACTGGGGGCTTCATAAAGAGGAAGATGAGAGCATGTGCGAGTATTATAAGCGGCTTTTTGACAGTGAAGTATGGGAAACAAAAGATATAAGCGCGTGGGATTTGCATACCGAAGGAGCCAAAGAGTTAAACAGCTGGGTTGAAGCACAGCCTGATGTGTATTATTTTTCCATAAACAACACGGCTACCAGTGAAAGGGTGTTTAGTGATAATCACCGCCCCCATATTACCATGATGCCTTTTCTTAGGCCATTTGCAAGGAGAATGGGAAGAACCGAGATTTACGGAGACCCGGATTGGAAAGAAAACGACGGGCTGGTCAGCCTGCCTTCCATGACTTCCCCTACGCAGGGGTCGGAAGATGAAGTGGTGGAATATGACGGCAACCCGGAGCCCGGAAAGTGGAATAAAATGGATAAACTGGAAAACTACTGTCACATGTCTATAATTGGCATGTATCGCAGCGTTCCCATGGAAGTCTATACTGACCTGGCAGATACCTTGAGCTCGCTGCCGGTAGAGGAATAAAGATGCAACTGCAAACCTGAGCAGTTAAGGCAATTTGATTTATTTTTTAATAAAAGGTGGGAAGCGGGGAAGAGAAGAGCTGTTTGAGCACGGCCGATCTTCTTTGCTTTTCACTTTTTTATTTGTTTATTTATTTGTTTATTTATTTGTTTATTATGGGTGGTTTTACTCCGGGTAAAATGAGATTAGGAGAAAAGAGGAAGGAAATAACCTACAGGCATAGAAGAA
>PWGO01000063.1 GCA_003554525.1 Syntrophomonadaceae bacterium
CCCGCAGGCGCAGCATGCCTCTTAACTTACTTTTACTTGGCTTGAGTAGTTACAAAAAATTTATCATGGGGCTGGTTTATCATGCTCATAGCGCTACCTGCTTTCATCTTGCTTTATTTTCATTGTGTAATTTAATTATAGCACCAGCCGGGTAGTGGTGCCAAGAAAAGGCCTGCCCACCTTTTCTACTTCAAAGCTTTGGTTACGTGGAAAGTTTCATTTACTATATCTTTTATCTATTGCCGGGACAGTGGACCTGTCCCCTTGTCCCTGTGGTTACGTGGAAAGTTTCATTTACTATATCTTTTATCTATTGCCGGGACAGTGGACCTGTCCCCTTGTCCCTGGTGGACCTGTCCCCTTGTCCCTGTAGTTGCTGAAGCACTGGCACCAGTTCCCCTTGAGTTTCCTGAAAAAAGTAGGGAATATTGTCGAAGTGAATGTTAAGATATTTTTGATAAATAAAATAATTCCGAATAAGTAAAATTCCGTATTAGTGTGACTTAGGTGTGACATACGTGTGTTATAGTTAAAATAGAAATTACTAAATACGGTTAGGATGTTATTTATTTGGTAGATTATTCTTGTAGTTCATTTTTTAGTTGGTCGGGTAAAAGGTGTTGTGTAACATTAGCAAAGGGGATTTTTGTTCTAACCCTGGCAATACTGCTGGTATTGCTTATAAAACCGGGCGTTTCTTTCACGGCAATGGTTGATCCACGGGTAAGTTTTCAAGATGAAAACCTGGAGGCAATAGTTCGAGAGGAGCTTGGTGCAGAACAGGATGAGGATATTTACAGGGAAGATATGGAGGAGATAATCTCACTGGTAGCAGAAGATCAGAGCATAAAGGATATTACCGGCCTGGGGGCCGCAGGGAGTTTAGAGGAGCTTTACCTTGGCGGTAATAAGATTAACTGTATTTCTCCGCTTACGGGTTTGGAACATTTAAACGAGCTGGATTTAAGCAATAACAATATTTACAAGCCGGAACCTTTGACTACTTTGGATGGCTTGCAGGAACTTGATGTAGAAAACAACTTTATTGATACAAGTTCGGGCAGCAAGGATATGGAAGTTATTAACGAATTAAAAGATAATGGAGTAGAAGTGAAACATGAATCACAGAAGGATCTTTCTAAACGTGTGTTAAAAATACCAGATGAAAATCTGGAGTCTGCGCTTTTAAGTTCGTTGGGCAAAGGGCAGGATGAAGGCGTAACCGTAGGTGATATGGAAGGGCTGACCTGTTTTGAGGCGGTTGATAAAAATATAAAAGATATAACCAAATTGAGATATGCCAAAAACCTGGAATATCTTAACTTGAAAAGAAACCAAATACGCGATTTGGAACCTGTTTCTAAACTGGACCATCTGGAAGAACTTAATCTTGAACACAATAATGTAAATAATAATGATATAGAGCCAATTCATGGGCTGGAGCAATTGCGAAAGTTGGATCTTAGATCTAACAATATAGGTTATTTTATTGTTTTAAAAGATTTGGACAACCTGGAAGAGCTGTACCTTGGATTTAATAATATAAAATATATAAAATCTCTGTCTAATTTATCAAACTTAAAGCACCTGAATCTCAGGTACAACCGGGTTAGCAATATATCGCCCCTGTCCGACCTGGACAGGCTGGAAGTAGTTGACCTTCATAATAACGAGATAGAAGGCATGATAGGGGGGTTGCCAGGCCTGGAAAACTTAAAGAAAGTTGATATAGAGGAAAACTATATTGATACAGACCCCGGCAGCTCTAGCATGGAAATAATTGAAGACTTGAAAGATGAAGGGGTGGATATAAAGTATGAAACGCAGGATAAGGTGCCATCCCAGGATATTCAAATATCTTTGAGTTCTATAGACATATCGGAATTTCCCCGGGTTAATACCTATGCATCGGTATCCACTTTTGATGGTCCCCTGCAGAAAGAGTTAACTTCGGACAATTTTGAAGTAACCGAACGTTCGGAGTTGGAAAATAGAGCTGTAGAGCAAAGGGTAGATACTACCAGGGTAAAGGAGGTGGACAACCTGGCGGTAGCCCTGGCTATAGACCGCAGCGGCAGTATGAGGGGGGATATGGCAGATGCCAGGGAAGCAGCAAAATCTATAACAGAAAACCTCACCGCGGAAGACCGGGGCGCGGTAATATCGTATGCTTCCAGCGTTACCGTGGACCAGGAATTCACCGGTGATAACAGTGACTTAGTAGATGCCATAGAACCTCTTTCTGCCGGAGGATGGACTGCATTATACGATGCCGTGTGTGAGTCAATAGAGATGGCCAGTGAAGAAGTAGGCATACCGGCGGTGCTGGCGTTTACCGATGGTAGAGATAACCGCAGCAGTTGTTGTGAGGATGATGTCATTGATCTGGCGCGTTCCAAGGGAGTGCCCGTATATACTATAGGCCTGGGCAATGTAGATGAAGATGTTTTGGAGCGTATTGCTGATGAAACCGGGGGCGGTTATTACTACACCCCGTGCAGTTCCAAGCTGGAGGAAATATACCAGGAACTTTCTCGTTCTCTCCGGGACCAGTATTTGCTTACCTACTGGACTCACAACCCGCAGGTGGATGATACGGAAAGGACAGTAGAAGCAAGTGTTTACATGGATCAAGGAATTGCAACGGATTCTATAACTTATACAGTCGGGGAAACCCCGGAGATTTCACTGACGGAAGAAACCAGGGCCCTTCTCTATGATCAGCAGCCTGCAAAAAAAGTTATAAATATTGAGGCGGAAATAACCTCAAGTATAGGTGTGGAGAGCGCCAGGCTGTTTTGCCGCACTACAGGCAGTGAAGCTTCTTATCGGCAAGTTAGCATGAGCCGTGACGGTTCTGTGTTTAGCGGGGAGATACCTTCTGCATGGGTAAATGATCCCGGGGTTGATTTTTATATTACTGCCACTGACGGCACGCAAACCGTTTCTTCACCGGGAGACCGCCCAGCCGAATATGCATACCAGATACCAGTGTTTCCCAATGAGAGGCCCCGCATTGACCATGAACCGGTAGAAACAGCCCTCCCGAATTCAGTTATTGAAATAGCTGCTGATATTAGTGAAGACAAATTTGAAGGCCCTATAGGCGAGGTTAAATTGTACTACCGGCCCGTGGGCGCAGTACTGTATGATAGTGTGGAAATGCAATACATTGACTCCTATGATGGGGAGATTGCTACTTATGAAGGGCAAATAGATACCTATGAAGGTGAAGTTGAGCTAAGTGAAGAAGACATCGAGTATTTTATTGAAGCTACTGATATTCACGGAGTCAGGAGTTATGATGGAAGCAAAAATCGCCCATATATTATAGATGTTTTAGTAGATTATGAAGAAGTAAATATTCCCGACAAAAATCTAAGAAAAGCAGTTAAAAGTGCACTAGATATGGAAGCGGGAGACAAGATAACTGAGATAGAAATGGAAGAGCTAACTTCACTGGATGCAGAAGATAAGAACATTAAAGATTTAACAGGTATGGAGTATGCGATAAATCTCGAAGAGCTTAAGCTTAGTGAAAACAAAATTAATGAAGTAGATCCTCTTGTTGATTTAGAAAACCTGGAAAATATTAACCTTTTTGAAAATGAAATATGTGCTGTGGAGATAGAAAAATTATCCGATATTAATAACTTAACGAGACTTAATCTTGGCAAAAATAATATAAGTGATATAGAACCATTTTCCGGGATGGAACAACTAGAAAGACTTGTTCTTTATTATAACGATATAAAAGATTTAGAGCCGTTGGCTGATCTTGACAACCTGGAGTCGCTATGGCTTGCAGTTAATGAAATAAGTGATATAGAGCCGTTGTCTAATCTTGACAAGCTGGAGGCGCTACAACTCGGAAGTAATGATATAAGCGATATAGAATCGTTGGCTGATCTTAACAGGCTGGAGACGCTATATCTCGGAAGTAATGATATAAGCGATATAGAGCCGTTATCCGGCCTTGATAAGCTGGAATGGCTAACTCTTAGCGATAATAATATAAGCGATATAGATCTGTTATCTGATTTTGATAAACTGGAGCGGCTATCTCTCGGAAGAAATGAAATAAGTGATATAGAGCCGTTGGCTGATCTTGACAAGCTGGAATGGCTAACTCTTTATGATAATGAAATAAACGACATAAATCCTTTAGATAGTTTAAAAAAGCTGGAGATATTGTCTATATCTTCTAACCAAATAAACTACGCAGGTCCGCTGGCTGAATTGCCAAAACTAAAAACGCTACGGATTAGTAGTAACAACCTTATTTGTATTGAAGCCTTATCCGGCCTGGAAAATTTAGAGGTGGTTGAGCTCCGAAACAATTATATAGACATATCTTCAGGAAGTGATGCAATAAGTACCATTAATGAGCTAAAAGCTAACGATGTATCTGTTGATTACAAGCCCCAGAAAGTAGAAGACCATTCGGAAGTAGTTTTTGATCTGGATGTAGGTCTTGACTGGGACCCTGACCAGCATGACAGTGATGAAGACGAATTTGATACAGATGGAGTAGAGAAATTCCTGGAGGATTTAGGATTGCTTGTATACAAATTGACCGAAGGCAGGCAGGTAATAGGTAATTTGGAAGTTTATACTGAGGGTGAAAACTTCAACGATACAGATATTCAGATATTAAGTGAGGCGGGGCGCTCAAATGCAACACTTGGCGGGATTAACGATTGTTCTCTCAAGGAGTTATTAACTGGAAAAGGACGTATAAAAATTTATACTGCCACAGGGTCTGGCAAAAGAACGCCCAAGTTTGTAGGGCAAACCATAGCGCACGAGCTTGGACATTACGCTTATACACTTATGGATGAATATGAAGGGCAGGAAGAACCCGGTTCTTTAGAGGAATTATTGGGTTACGGCCCCTTTAAAGGTGATAAAGCAGTAGATACAATCATGAATTACCATTGGGAATATGATCGTTTTAGTGTTAAAGAAGATTATGAAAGCTTTGAGGATAAGGGGCATGAAAATGCTCAATGGAGGGTTTATGGGGAATCTGCCTGGGAAACACTTGCTAGCAATCCCCTTGGTGATAATTTAAAATCTTTGCACGCGGCTCAATTTACTCGCAAACGATACGAGCCATTTGAGGAGATGGAGGCACCAGAACATGTTTCCGATCTTAATAAACCTGAAGAGGGATGGGATGCACAATTTAACATAGAATGGATGGATGGCATTGGCGCATTAACAGGTGGTGAGGTAACACTGGCAGAGGAGGTAGTGGAGGCCTCAGAAAACGAACCAGTTTTATTTGAAAGCACCGTCAGCCCTATGGAAAAAAGGGCCTGGTTTTATGCAGAAAGCGATAACAATAAAGATTTTAATTTTAATTTGACCACGCCGGATGGTGATACGATAACCCCAGATAGTTTGCCTGAAAAAGTAGAATACGAGGTTAAAGAAAACCAGGTTATATATACAGTTAAAGATCCGGAACCAGGCAACTGGGAAAGCAAATTAAGCGGTATTTCTTCTGAGACTGATAAAATATCGCACAAAGTAACTGCTGAGAGCTTTTTATATGTAGATTTAATTGTTAAAGGAGCAGAAACCTACCCGGAACCCATAGATATTATGGCCTGTGTTTATGGCCCTCAACCGGTTGTTGGGGCTGACGTAGAAGTGGTGGTTACCAAGCCGGGCGGTTCCCAAAAACGCATACCCTTACGCGACGATGGCACTCCCCCTGATTTATTGAAAAACGATGGTATTTATTCAGGTGTATTGGGTGACTATACTGAAGCCGGAGAATACACTTTTGAAGTATATGTGAGCAATCCGAAAGGGGAAGCCAGGTTGGATACTGGCGGAGCATTGGAAAAAGGGGAGGATGCCGAACCAGAGCTGCTTGAGCCCTTTACCAGAACTGCTACCACTACAATAGAGGTGCCGGAAATTAAAGAAACCCCGTTCAGTCCACAGAAGGCTCAACGCATTGAACCTGATAATTCCAGAACGTGGGGAGCTTTAAAAGATAGTAGTGATGAACTGTGGTACAAATTTGATGCGGGAGCAAATACGCACTATTATATTCAAACCGGGCGCCTTCTCTCTTTTGATCAACAAGAAATGGCTACAAATATAGAACTTTATGGCGCGGATGCGGAAACAAAACTTGAGGTTAGCGAAAATTATAAAGAAAGAAATGTTTCTTCTTCCCTGGAGTGGACTGCGCCAGAAGATGATACTTATTATATTAAAGTAACTAATCCGGAGGCCGGCACCGGCAGTTTTGTTATAACCGCAGGTGAGGAAAACTTAAAGAGAACAGAATCATATGAATCCGAAAAAGTTGATTTTAATATAACTCCGGAGGAACTTGTTTTGGATGTAGGTGACAAAGAGCGGATTAATTTAGAAGCGATAGAGCCGGTGGATGATTATGTGGTTGATTATGAGATAACCGGCAAGGAAGTGGTTACAGTGACAGAAGCTGTATACCAGGAACATTCTTCAGTTCCGGAAGTTATATACGAAGTTTCAGCAGAAAGCGAAGGCAGTGCCGGGATTATTTTTCACGTTAGCGCGGATGGTTACCAGGCTTCCGAGGAAACTGTAGAGGTTACCGTAGAAAAAGAAGCAGATCCTGAGCCCCGCAGGGGAGGAGGCTCACCGCCGCCACTTCCTGATCCCGATCCGGTTATTGAGCCGGAAGATCCGCAGGTAACGCCGAAAGATATAAACCGCCTGTATGGTTCAGACCGCTATGAAACTGCCGTAGAGATAAGCAGGGAGTCGTTCCCCGAAGAAGGTAGTGCGCAAGCAGTAGTTCTGGCCCGGGGGGATGAATATCCGGATGCTCTGGCGGGTGTTCCCCTGGCTTATGAGCGAGGCGCACCCCTTCTCTTAACCCCCACGGAAAAACTGCATCCGGCTGCTGCCGGGGAAATAAAACGGGTGCTGCAGCCCGGGGAAACCGTCTATGTGCTTGGCGGTACTGCAGCCGTTTCTGACGCGATAGTAGAAGAACTCCGGCGGGATTATGAGGTAAAGCGGATCTCCGGTAAAAACCGTTATGAAACCGCGACCAATATAGCCGAAGCCCTTGCCGGTGGACCCAAAGAAGTATTTCTGACTACCGGTCAAAACTACCCTGATGCGGTTGCCGTATCAAGCGCTGCGGCGGAAAGGGGCGCTCCGGTGCTCTTAACCCGTACCGATGAATTAATTGGGGAAACCTCGGAATATCTCGAAGCGCACCAGGGTAGCATTAACGAAATTAATGTCATAGGGGGAACTGCAGCGGTAAGCAACCTGGTTTACCATGAAGCCGGCGGTACCCGGAGGGTTGCCGGCGCAGACAGATGGGAAACAGCGGCAGAGGTAGCCGAAACCTTTTTTGAAGAGCCGACAAACCTCACCCTGGCTACAGGAGATGACTTTCCCGATGCTCTTACCGGTGGAGCCTATGCCGCTACCCGGGAAGCCCCGGTTTTGCTGAGTCGCACCGGAGAACTGCCGCAGGGAATAATAGAGTACTTTAATTCTCTACCACCTGATATGGAAAGCGTAAGCGTGTTTGGAGGCACCAATGCAGTATCCGAAGAAGTGCTGGAAAAGATAAAAGACAGCCTGGAATAACTGTTAAACCAACGCCCCGGGGCAAGAAAAAATGCACCGGGGCGTTGGTTAATAACAGCGAATTAAAATATTGGAGGCAGGCAGG
>PWGO01000127.1 GCA_003554525.1 Syntrophomonadaceae bacterium
CAGCCGCTGCGCGCGTTTGATATAGCAAATCAATGCTCGCTGCCGGTATAAACACAACCCTCGTCTTACTGCACCACAGGGCAAAGCTCGTTGCTTTCTGACCTCTCACCTCTGACTTCTTGAATGGGCGGTCTTTATATTTCTCACCTTTTACTTCTGACTTCCGACCTCTGACCTCTAACTTCCAGCCTCCAATTTTGTACATATCTATTATTTAATATTCCTTTTACCGCTCTTTTATGATCAGGGGCATAAAAAAACTGCCTGAGATATAAAAATAACAGTTTTCCGGATAATTATACAGCGGCGTGTTTTGGCGAGTTTTACTGTTTAGAACCGAAGCTGTTTTGTATACAAGTCATCAACTGGGGTGCCATATCTATCAGGCGATCAAGCATGGCATGCCTATCCACCGGTAGCAGCCGTACCTGGCCCTGGCCTACTATTAAAAACGCTATGGGCTGGATGGATACTCCTCCGCCGCTTCCTCCCCCAAACTGGCTATCGCCGGTATTAGAATTAGAATTGTTCTGCTGGTTCTGGCTTTCTTCGTCAAAATTACTGCCTCCCGCTACGTACCCGAAAGAAATCCTGGATATGGGGATAATTACATTACCGTCAGGGGTTTCTACCGTATCGCCAACGATCTTATTAACATCCACCATTTCTTTCAAGTTTTCCATGGTATTTTTCATAAGGCTTTCTATGGGGTGGTTATCCATTTTTATGGTCTGGCCTCCTTTTTGCTTTAAGCTGGTAATACAGGTATATCACCATAAATATCACTAAATAAAGACGAACCTGCACCTGCAGGTTTAAATAAGCTTCCAGCTTCTGCCGGTTATAATCCGGCTCAAATTCCAGCACGGGCCCGGGAAAAGTGGTTTTTTTTCTTTTTTTGCCGTCGCCGGCACTCTTTCTTTTTAACCCGGCCCGCAGGTTTTCTCCCAGAGTCCGGGCCAACCCTATTACCATGGCCGTTGAAGCCGCATCTCCGCTGCCGTAGTTCAGCCGGACCTCTGCATTTTTCCACTCTGCCTTCCTGAAAAACCACTTTACAACCCGTAGAATCAAAGGTAAAAATGTTTTCAAGTTATTTAACTTTTCCATTCCCGGTTCCGGAGAAGTTTCCTGGTTTTGTTCCCGGGCTTTCCCTGTGCTGCTCTTCTTTTTACCCGTTGCAGCGCCCTTGTTTAAAGAAAACCATAAACCGGGGCTGGTTTTATATCTATAGGAAAATCCCCTCCCTTTAACCTCTAACTCGGCAATTTCCTCTTTATTTTCTCTAAAATAAACTATATTTATACTGATATAACCGAGCAGTAAAAAGCCAATTAGCTTGGTAAAAATAAAAAAAGCTACTGCCGCCACCCACATGAGATCCATTTCCCGCCCTCCTGCTGGAAAGTTCCTGTACATAAAAAATTCCCCAACAGGGAGAAAATAATGCCTTATCAATTAAATGACAGCGCTCCGGGGCAAAGTTTTACTATTCTTTATCCTGCAGCTTTTCCAGCGGGGGAAGCTCATGAATATCGTTTAAACCGAAATATTTTAAAAATTCCGGCGTAGTGCCATACAGCTGTGGACGCCCCGGGCTTTCTTTCCTGCCCACCACCTGAATCAGTTTTCTCTTCAAAAGGGTATCCACTACCCCTGCTCCTTTTACCCCCCTTATAGCGTCAATTTCTACGCGGGTGATGGGCTGGCGGTAGGCGATTATGGCAAGAGTCTCCAGGGCGGCCCGAGAAAGCGTGGGACTTGCTCCCACGGAAAAAAGTTTTTCAATATACGCCGATAATTCGGGCGGAGTTCCCAGCTTGTAGCCTTCATCTGCCTCATAAAGCCGGATACCCCGGGAATGCCGCTCATACTCTTCCCGAAGTTCATTTAAAAGCCCGGCAACTTCTTCTTTCGATATTTCCACTACCTGCGATATTTTTTCCGGCGTCAAAGGTTCTTCCGCCACCAAAAGAAGAGCTTCAATAACTGACTTGTAAGGTTGTTCCGGCATAAATCACTTCTCCATCCGCTATTACTACATTTTGGTGATAAAAACTTCAGCTAGGCCTCTTTCACCTCAATCAATATCGGGCCAAATTTTTTTTCCTGCCAAACCCTTGCTTCACTCTGGTTGCACAGTTCCAGCAGCGCAAAAAAAGTAATTATAATCTCTTCTACGCTGTGACTCTGCAACAGGGAACTAAAATAAAGTGGACTTTTGCTTCTTTTAAGCCTGTCCGTTATGTACTTCATCTTTTGCCGCAACCCGTATTCTTCCGTGACCGTAAAAGATAGCCGGGTATTTTCTTTAAGTTCCCTCTCCTGCAACTGCTGGAACAACCGGGCCAGTTTTTCAGGCTCCTGGCTCTCATCCCATATGGTTTCCTGCCTGGTTTGCCGGTACACCCTGGGCTGCCGGCTAGAGCGGAAAAATATCTTTTTTTGTTCTTTTTCTCTTTCCCGTAGAAAAAAAGCGGCTTCTTTAAACAACCTGTATTCCAGAACTTTGCGTATCAGGTCCTCGGTGCTGTCAATTGACAGTATCTCTTTATCATCTTCTTCCTCCCAGAAAGAGCTGGAAGAAGGTAAAAGCCTTTTGGATTTTAACCGCAAAAGGGCAGCGGCCATAACCAGGAACTCGCTGGCTATTTCCAGGTTTAACTCTTCCATGGCCCGGAGATACTCCAGGTACTGGTCGGTTATTTCCGTTATGGAGATAGACCATATATCTATTTCCTGCTTCTGTATCAAGTGAAACAAGAGATCGAAAGGCCCTTCAAAGACGGGAAGTTTAACCTGGTAAGCCATTTTTCCACAGACCTCCGCAAAAATATTGCCAGTACCGGGATTCTATAAATAATGCCGGCCGCTCAGGCTCTAGAGGCCCATGGCCCCCTTTACTTCCTCCAGGGTACGGGAAGCTGCACTTCTGGCCTTTTCCGCCCCCCTGGCAAGCACGCTTTCCACGTATCCTTCCTGCTTTAACAACTCCTGCCTGCGGGAATAAACCGGGGCCAGAAATTCAATAATATTTTGGGCCAGCAAAGACTTGCAATGCACGCATCCCCTTTCGGCTTCGCGGCATTCCCCCGCTACCCGGTCAATATCCTCACCACCTGTTAACCGGTGGAAAGAATAAACGGTACAAACTTCAGGGTTGCCCCGGTCCGTCTTGCGAACCCGGCCCGGGTCGGTTACCATCATTTTAACTTTTTGCCTGATGCTGTCCGGCTCATCGGACAGGCTGATAAAATTGTCGTAGCTCTTGCTCATCTTGCGCCCGTCCAGGCCGGATACCAGCGGGTATTCGTTCAACATGGTTTCCGGCTCGGGAAAAATCCGCCGGTAAAGGTGGTTAAAGCGCCGGGCCACCTCCCGGGTCATTTCCACGTGGGGAGCCTGGTCTTCCCCTACAGGTACCGCCTCCGCCCGGTAAATAAGGATGTCCGCCGCCTGCAGCAGGGGGTAACCCAGGAATCCGTGGGTGTACAGCTCCCTTCCCTCCAGCTCGCGGATCTGCTCCTTAAAGGTGGGACACCTCTCCAGCCAGGAAATAGGCGTAAACATGGAAAAGAGCAAGTACAGCTCTGCATGCTCTTTAACATCAGACTGGCGGAATATTACAGAGCGTTCCGGGTCTATACCCGAACTCAGCCAGTCCAGCACCATTTCGTTGATGTTCTCCTTCAGGCGTCCCGGGGCCTCGTACTCGGTGGTAAGGGCGTGCCAGTCCGCCACAAAGAAAAAACACCGGTGCTTTTCCTGCAGTTCCAACCAGTTCTGCAGGGCCCCCAGGTAGTTACCCAGGTGTAAAAACCCGGTAGGACGCATTCCACTCAAGATAACTTTTGAACTGCTCATGATTTAAACCTCCCCTGTTTCCACTGTTTCCACTTTCTTTAATATAATAAACCGGTTAGCATATACGCCAGGCCGTCTAAAAAAACCAAAATATACATGGCAACAGGAAATATAATCATCCCCAACACCCTGGTTACTATAAGAAAAATAAGGATTAACGGGGCGTAGGGCTCTACCTGCCGGTATATTCCCGCCAGGGAAGAGGGAAGCACTGCCATAAGAACCTTTGAACCGTCCAGGGGCGGGAAAGGCAGCAGGTTAAACACCCCTAACAGTACATTTATTAGAATTATAGCACTAAACGTATCAACCAAAACATCTCCCGAAGAGGAATGCAAAACATTCAGGTTTAACCCCAGGTTAAACAAGTGAATTACCAGCAGGGCGACAAAAACCAGGATAAAATTGGCAAAAGGGCCGGCCAGGGAAACTTTTAATAGACCTTCCCGAAAATTCCTGAAAGCGTAGGGGTTAACAGGCACGGGCTTGGCCCATCCAAAACCCACCAGGAGTATCATTAGCGAGCCTATAGGATCAAGATGGGGTATGGGGTTTAAAGTAAGCCTTCCCTGGCGTTCTGCAGTGCGGTCCCCCATGGCCAGGGCCATCCGCCCGTGGGCATATTCATGAAAAGTGACCGCCACCAGAAGCGCCACTATCCTGTACGGAATAACCGTTATATCATCAAAAAACATTAGCTTTCTCCTTTCTCCTCTTGCCCCAGGTAAGAAAGCACGAAATTCTTCTCTTCTTCTATACTACGCACCCTTCCATCCAGCACCGCCTCTTTTAAATCCTGCAACACCCTGCCCATAAGGGGGCCCTGCTCCAGGCCCAGCTGCTTCAAATGGTGCCCCCGTAGCCGGGGCCTTACTCTTTGCAGCCTATCCCAGTAAAGGCGGGGAAAATCTTTAAGCCTGTCTTCATCCGCTACCGCCATAAAAACCAGGAGAGCTTCATCCGGCAGGGGAGCAAAAGTGTTGTAAACGGGGCTTGGTTTAACCTTCTTTCTTTTAAAGTTATTGACAGCCCCGGCCACCCCTTCGCTGCAGGCCAATAAAACCTGGGTGCGGCTACGGGAATAATGCATGCGGCGGGCCACGCTGTAAAGCGTTTCACGCGAAGAACCGTAATAAAGGGTGCCCAGGTATACCAGTTCTTCATCGGGAGCCTTCTCCCATTTCCTGGTGTGGGCCCATTCCAGGACTTCCCGGGCCCGGTAAAGTCTCCACCAGGTTTGATAATCGGCCCTTAAACGGGGAAGTATGTAGGAGAGTATCCCCAATTCGTTTAACCGCTTTAAAACCGCTACCGGGTCGTGCTCCCGGAAAACCAGGCGAAGCTCCGCGTTGAGCCTTTCCCGGCTTACTTTCTCCAGGAGGCGGCTTCGCAGGGCTTTTTTTATATATTTTGCCGTATCTTTTTCAATTTTAAACCCGAAACGCTGCTCAAAACGCACCGCGCGCAAAATGCGCAAAGGGTCATCCACAAAGCTCAAGTGGTACAGGACCCTCACTTCCCCGGCCTGCAGGTCGCTCCTGCCTCCAAAAAAGTCGTAGAGCCCGCCAAAACTGCCGGGGTTTAAAGCACAGGCCAGGGTGTTGATGGTAAAATCCCTGCGGAACAGGTCATTTTTCAAGCTGGAGGTTTCCACCTGTGGAAGCTGGCCCGGAGCGGCATAAAACTCTTTCCTCGCCGTAACCAGATCCAGCCTGATCCCTTCGTTAAGAAAAATAGAGGCGGTACCGAAAGGCTCAAATACCTGCAGCTTACCTCCCAGCGCCCGGCTGAGCTTTTCTGCAAAAGGAATGGCTTCGTAAAGGACTACAAAATCCAGGTCTTTGGGAAAAGGCTCTTTTAACAAAAGATCGCGGATACTGCCGCCCACCAGGTAAACTTTCATCCCTTCTTTTTCCGCGGCCTGTCCAATAAACAACAGCAATTTCTGT
Organism: Syntrophomonadaceae bacterium; assembly: GCA_003554525.1. Lineage (GTDB taxonomy): Bacteria > Bacillota > Dethiobacteria > DTU022 > PWGO01 > PWGO01. The sequence continues at coordinate 5,814 of PWGO01000127.1, forward strand.
ACCCGGGCCGGCAAATCCCGGTTAATCAGCGGGGTTAAATCATCTATCTCTTCCAGGCTGTCAGGTAATGATAATTCTTCACGGTTTTCCAGTTCCCGCCCGCTGTTGTTTTTGTCCCGGAAAGAAAACTTTTTCCCGGTAGTATCCACCTTATAGAGAGAATACAAAATATCGGAACGGGTAACCAGCCCCTCCAGCTCGCCTTTACGGTTCAACAGGGGCACCCTGCCTATATTGTTGGAAATCAAGAGATTCCTCAGGTACGTAACAGAATCCTCAGGGTGTGCCGTTACCACGTTTTTGCTCATAAATCCTTTAACCGGGGCATGTGTCAGCTCGCTTCTCCTGGCTTTTTCCAGGTCCTTGCGCGATATTACCCCCACCAGTTTTCCTTCACCCATGACGGGAAAACCGCTGTGGCCCAGGCGGGTAATTAAATCCAGGGCTTCTTGCACGGTAGTATCCTGGTCTACTGTATTTACCGGGTAAGTGCTTATTTCCCGGGCTTTCGTAGGTAGCCCCAGGTTGTTCTGAAGCATTTCCAGTAGTTCCGCCCTGGCTTCCTCCAGGCCCAGTTCCTTTAAAGTAACAGAAACTGCACTGCTGTGCCCCTTGACCTGCCAAAGGGAAAGAAGCTCCACCAGGTTAATATCTTCACTGTACGAGCGACCTACCAGCAAAACCTTGCCTTCCATTTCTACCAGGCAGAATACCGCTTCAGCTTCACCCAGCTCCGAAACGTGGTGTATCAATTCACCTATGCCGTAAACATACCCATCCAGGGAAGCACGGCTTACCAGGATCTTTCTCTGGTTAACCTCCAGGAAATCCGTCTGAGAAATAAGTTTTTCCAGCAGGTTTTTCTGCGAAGTGTTAAGGGAGGTGTTTATAAATTCCTGGAGCATTTCTATCCTGATCCCCAGGCTCCACAAGTAAGACAGCGCTTCCACATCCCGTGGAGTAGTTGTATTAAACATCAGGCTCCCGGTATCCTCGTAAATACCCATCGCCAAAAGTGTTGCTTCCCACTCTTCCAGCTTCAGGCCCCTTCTTTTTATCTCCTCCACCATTAAAGTAGCCGTAGCTCCAACAGGTTCCACCAGGGCATAATCAGCCTGCAGGTCTCCTTCCTGCTCCGTATGGTGGTCATAAAGGTGAAGCTCTATGCCTTTTTCCAGTAAAAAGTTAAAGCTTTCAACCCTGCTGCTCCGGTTGGCATCCACCACCACCAGCCTCCGGTAGGGAGGGTCTCCTTCTCCTACTTCTACCAGGGGAAGGAAATCCCGGTAAAGATTTAAAAAAGCCCGGACATTGTGGTTAAAGGGATGCACAAGAGATATCTCCGCCCCCGGGTACAGCTTGCTTGCCGCCACTGTAGAAGCCAGTGCATCAAAATCAACGTGGTTGTGTGTAACAACAAGTGTAGGCATAAAAACCCCCGCTTACTGCGCTCACTGCACTCACTACGCTCACTATATTATAACACATAGAACCAGCGGGGGGAATCGATATATAAGTGTACCGTAAATACCTTTTTGGATGTCTTTTCTTTTCTAACACTAACCTCTAATAAGCACCAGGGACGCCTCGGGTCTGTGTTATACCTTCGCTCGCTGCTTTGCGCATAAAATGTTCCGTGCTCGCGGCTTCAGGCCGCGGCAAAACTCGCAGGCGAAAGCCTCGTTTCTTTTACAGCTTAATTAGAAACTAAACCCCTTAGACCCTTTTGTCAAAAG
>PWGO01000100.1 GCA_003554525.1 Syntrophomonadaceae bacterium
AAGCGGGTAACCCCGACAGTCGCCGGTTGGAAGGGGAAGCACAGGCCGAGCTATGGAGCTCCGAAAACACCAAAATTGAGGTGCCGACTTTGTGGACCGAAAGGGAAGGCAACACGGGGGGCGGCGGTAGAATCAGCGAGCAGTTCCCCGGCCCTGCGGAGTCAGAGAACTGCGGCATGTGTGGACGCCCAAGGCTCGAGAACCGGGAGGTCTCAGCAGAACCCGAACAAAAAAGATTAGTTGGTTGTATGTGCAGGCCAGTCTGTTACAATTTATCACTGGTGGAGCACATTGATTTTACTTGACGTTTCAGTAAAGAAATGGTAGTATAAATTAAATTAACATATTAAATATTAAAAAAACAAATATTGTATCAAATTAAATTTTACCTTTAACCTTATCCTATTAAGAAGAAAGGAGATAGGTATGTCCAAGGGAGAAAAAGACCCGGTAATTGAGTACATAAAGGAACTGGATCTGGTATTCAGCCGTCTAATTAATCGTTTTCGGTGGTTATTTAGAAAGTATTCCTCCGACGAAATTACGGGGACACAGCTGGCAGTTTTGCGGTGCTTGAGGGCGGAAGGGGCATGCACTACTTCTTACCTGGCGGAGGTGCTTGGTGTAACTCTCAGTGCCATAACTGCTCTGGTAAACCGCTTATACCGGCAAGGGCTGGCTTCTCGTGAACGCAAAGAAAAAGACCGCCGGCAGGTTTGGATAAATATAACTCCCCGTGGGCTGCAATATCTCCAGGAAGCGGAACAAGGAAGGTACTTTTTGCTTAGCATGTATTTTTCCAGGCTTCCTGAAGAAGAAAGGGAAGAATTTCTAAGAATGATGAAAAAGGTTCTGGACCTGATTGAAAGCGATGAACAGCTGGAATAAGACCTGACGTTGTTTACCTCACGGCATTTATTGTGTTTTTATACTACTATTTTATGGCTTATGTACCCCGTTATTTTTACTTCTATCACTATACTATCAAAGGTGCTCTGCTTTAGCTTGCAGGGCATTTATTATTTCTGGATTTCTTTATTCCCTTATTTTTTTCTTTACTTTTAATGGCCTGCTAACTGTCAGCATAACCTGCAGAATTTTTGGCCTCTTGGTCAAGAAAAGTTATTCCTTTGGCAAATAGCAAAAAGTTATAAATTAAATTTAGACTATTAAATTATGCAGAAGCAAGATAAGTATTCCAGGAGTTTTAGATTTATTACAACAAAACCAGGGAACCAGGTCTTGTTTTTTATCCAGGAGGGGGCCAGCTTATAAGATAGCCATATACCTTCCCTGGCTAATTTAAAGTTATCATTAAAGGCTGAGTAGTTACGATAATAGTTTATGGTTAAATAAAGCTGCGCTATTTTCAGGCGCAGCATTCTTTTATAAGTATATTTGTAACTATTCAGCCTAAATAAAGGTTAAAAAAGGTGGCGTGGTCGGCGACATCGGAATCTGAGTAGTAACGTATATTTTTTTAAAAATGGTTAATAATACAAATTTGAGATAGGTCCGGTCTGTTCTTCTGGAGAGGAGAGGAGAAAGGTTATGTATTCCGTGAGAACCGGATTCAAAATAGCCGGACATAACCAGGTATTTTTTCTCATGATCATACTCTACCTGTTACTGGTAGCGGTTACCGGAGTATGGGAAGCCTGGCGGAGTGTGTCTCACCAGCGCCAAGAGCTGGAACATCAACTGGAGCAACAGCTGGAAAATAATGACCGGCTCCTGAAAGATCTGCAAATGCAATATCAGGAAATAAGACAGATGGAAAAAACCATAGATGAACTTGAGGATATACTTAATTTAAGGAAAACCATGTACCGGGAAGTTGTGAAGGAAAACAAGGGGACCAAATTTGACCTAACCAGGCCCTCAGGATTTACTCCGGACATGCTTGATGCATCCTTCCAAAATAACGGCGGAGGCTCCCTTCAAGGAACCGGTGAAGCTTTTATCAGGGCAGAAAAGGAACACGGAGTAAATGCGCTGGCTTTGGCAGCTATCAGTGCCAACGAAACCGGCTGGGGTACCTCCCGCCTGGCCCGGGAAAAGAATAACTACTTCGGCTGGGGTGCTTACGACAGGAATCCCTACCGTTACGCTTCAAGATTTAAGAGTGTAGAACATTCGGTAAAACACGTGGGGGAAAGGATAAAAAGCCTGTACCTTTCTCCGGGAGGAAGCTATTATCATGAGGCAACTCTGAAAGGAATGAATGTTCGCTACGCTTCAGACAGTCAATGGGCTCATAAGACTGCTTCTATTATGCACAGAATAATTGAAGAGGCTATGCCCCCGGAAGAAGCTGAGAAATATTTATCATATGAAGAATATGACCGGATTTATTCAGGTGAAGATTATTATTTTTTACAAGGAGGATATATACCATGATCAGTAACTTTTTAGCGGTAGTTTTTTTGCTTGCTGGTGGAGTTATAGGGCTTCTGTTACACCATTACTGGTATGGAGAAGCCTCATAATTCAATTTGCTTTGTGAGCATGGATTTATTAATTCAACTTTCCAGGAAGGCTTTTATAAATTAAATGTATACTGTATAATGTTATTTGCAGCACCCGGATTCTCCGGGTGCTCTTTAATATTCTCCTGGCTGTTGAGATAGAGTTTATTTTTTATTGAGAATCATGTTTTAAAATATCTCTAGTAATTAAGTTAAGGGGCAAGCGAAGGAACCATCCCCTGTGGATGGCGTATTGGTCTAAGCAGTTACATTAAATTTAATAATTACGGTTATCTCCTAAAAAGCAAACGGTTTTAATTAAATCTGGCTTTAGTGAGCCTTTCTCCGGGGAGCCATTATTTGAGGTTGGTTTTTATGGTGCTTTAGAGAAAGAAGTTAAAGGGGCCTTTCAAAACTTCTCACTAAATCAAGAAGCTCTAAAGGCCCCTCATACACTGGTCGGAGCGGCGAGATTCGAACTCGCGACCTCTTGCTCCCGAAGCAAGCGCGCTGCCAAACTGCGCTACGCCCCGCAGGTGACATTATTATAACTAAAATAGGTTCCGGGTGTAAAGGTAATACATTATAAAAATATATAAATTTTTTAGCATAAGCCTGTTTGATCTTATGGTCAGTACTTTAGCCGCATGAGATAAAGTTTGGGCGGTTATGTTCTTTAGTAATCATAAATATTCTGTTGATGGGGTGAGGAAAGCATTAACCTAAAAAATTACTTGCTGGTAAGAAGGGTTTATCTATACAGTAAAGAAAAAAAGATTATGAATGACCCATCAGAACCTTTAAATTTTTCAAAAACCTGCTGGAACTTTTCTGGAGGTTGGGACCCAACTATAAACAAAAAAGGAGAGGAGTATAAGTATGAATTATGAAATTTTAGGTTCGGTAATGCCCATGGTGGAAATCAAGCTCAAGCAGGAGGAAAGACTTTATGCCCAGGCCGGTGCCATGCAATGGATGGATCAGAACATCAAGATGGATACGGAAATGAAAGGCGGCGTGTTCGGGGCTCTAAAGCGCAGTTTTTCCGGAGAAGAAATGTTCGTTCAATACTTTACCGGGTTGCAAGATAACGGGATAGTAGCTTTCGGCCATACTTATCCCGGGAATATTATTCCTATAGATGTATCCCAGGGAACCATCATATGTCAGCGAAGAGCGTTTTTGTGTGCTTTTGATTCTGTAAATTATGATGTCTATATACAGAGAAAGCTTGGAGCAGGTTTTTTTGGCGGTGAAGGATTTATCATGCAGAAACTATCCGGCCAGGGAATGGCATTTATTGAGATCGATGGAGAATGTATTGAAAAAGAGCTTGGCCCCGGGGAGAAAATCAGCGTGGAAACCGGTTCGGTGGGGGCCTTTGAAGAAGGCGTGGAATTCAACATTGAGAGGGTGAAAGGCATTAAGAATATGTTCCTGGGAGGAGAAGGCTTGTTTTTAACCACTCTCACCGGCCCAGGCAAAGTATGGATTCAAACCATGCCTATTCAAAGCATGACCGGGGAGCTGTATCAATACTTCCCCAAGAAGAGCAGTAAATAAGAATTTAAACAGGAAACAATAAAATAGTTTTACAGTTTTTAAAGTAGGACCAAAAGGATAAACTTTATAAAGAGTTTATCCTTTTTTGATCCTGGAGCTTAAATAAATGTAATGATTTTGTAAATATTTTTTATACAAATTTTAATAAATAGTGTATACTTAATGTAAATATTTTTTTGATGGCAAGCGTTTTGGGAAAGTGAGCAAACGCATATAACACTTAACTAATGTGCAGTTTGAAAAGTTTAATGATTTATCCTGTTTACGGGAGAAGTTTTGGTGGTGTTATTTATGTCTTATCTTATTGAGACCAAATTAGTACTACCTCAAGAGTGCCAGGGGATAATCCGGGATAGGCTTTTACATAAGATGGAAGATTATCCGGGAAACCGGCTGGTGCTTATTAAAGCCGCAGCGGGATATGGGAAAACCAGCCTGTCCTGCTCATATGTTCAAAGAAGCGGCTTACCTTGTCTCTGGTATCAGCTGGATAACGAAGACGCAGTTCTGGAAACCTTTCTTGGCTACCTGGCCCGGGGCTGGCAACGCCTGGGGGGTCAGGATTATAGTTCTTTGATCAAAAAAGAAGCAGTTGAGGTTTCTCCGGAAGAAAAAATTAATAGCTTCCTTGGGTTTTTATTTAAAGAAATAGATAATATTAGCAAGAAGTTTTTGATAATTCTGGATGATTATCATCTGGTCCAGCACAGTACGCTGGTAAACCGGCTGGTGCAGCTTCTCATTAGCTATCTGCCTCAAGGGGTAAGACTGATTATAACTTCCCGTACTTCTTTGCCTTTTCCCCTGGGGACTTTACGTTCCAGAGGCTGGGTAACTGAAATTGTGGGGAAAGAACTGGCATTTACCCTGGAAGAAGCTGAAGATTTTTTTCAGGAAACTTCCGTGAGCCATAAAGAACTGGTTCAATTTTGGGAAAAAGTTGGGGGATGGGCGGCTGGATTATCCCTGGTGCGTTATGCTTTATTGCAGGAAGGGACAAAAGAAGACATAGTTTCATTTATAACCAGTTATACCCGAGAGTACCTGGAGCAGGAGGTGTTTAACATTATACCTCCTGCCCTGCAGGATTTTCTTGAAATCACTTCTTTGTTGGAATACCCTGATCGGGAAGCTTGCCAGGCCCTGACAGGGGATGGTGATGCAGGGAAACACCTGGAGGAGCTGTCCAGAAATCAGCTGTTTGTAAAAGTTTCCGCAGGAGGTATTTACCATTATCACCAGATGTTAAGAGAATACTTGCTAAGTCGTCTGCAGAAAAGATTGACCTGTGAAGAGTGGTTTGAGTTGCACCGTTTGGCCGGAAACATCTATTACCATCGAGGCATGTATTCTCTGGCAGCAAATCACTTTTACCAGGCCAACGACTTGGGATCTGTCAGGGAATCATTGCTGCAGCTAGCCCCGGAATTACTGGGACAAGGTGAACATGTCAGGCTAAAAAAATGGCTGGATCTGCTTCCCGGGAAACTGGTGCATGACACCCCCCGCATACTTTATTACCGGGCCGGAGGGAGCCCTACCAGGAAGAAATTCACCGTCAGCTCATAAAAAATCTGTTACAGGGTGGTAAAAAGACTGAGGCAATCAACCAATATCGGATTTGTGCAAAGATGATAGAGGTAGAATATGGGATAGCGCCTACTTATGATACGAGAAAATTAGTAGAGGGATTAATTTGAGGTTAAGTTTTTAAGGTAAACCTGGAACTATCTGGGAAATCAGAGTATAAGGTGACGTGAGAAATTACTATTTTCTTGGTTTATTATGGTATAAAAAAGTAATCTAGCTTCCATACTAGCTTTGGCTGGCAAAATAAAGATAGAGGTCCCGATTATGAAAGGAGAATTACTGCATATTAACCACAGGAAGGAAATAGGGCAGGAAGCAAGATACAGCCAGGAATTAACAGATTTTATAGGGATAGAAATGGAACAGGTAGAGGAATATTTAAAAAGAACTATTTCCGACGCACCTGTTTCTTTAAAACATAATTTATACAGCCTGAGCTACCTGTACCAGGGACGAATCTGTTCCACGTTATTTTTAATATGTGTCAAAATGTATCAGTATAAAAAAAGGAATTTGCAAACTGCCCGCTTTGCCGCTTCGATGGAAGTTTTAAACATGGCTCTAACAGCTCATCAATTTGCACAAAAAGATAATAACTATAAATCATATTACCAGGTTTCGGATTTGTTGGGAGGCGACTATCTCTTTAGTGTTGCCCTCTTTCTGGCCTGTGATGTTCCTCAAGCAGTAAAAGGTATGACAGAAGTAATAAATAAATATGTAGAAGCAGAATTTATGCCTTCTTTGGGAGAAGTGGATCTATCCAGGTATAAAAGAAGCTACTTGCAAAGATTAAGTTACCAGAAAGCTTCTATTTTACCGCTATCTTGTACCCTGGGATGCTGGTTCGGAGGCATGACAAGCCTTAAGAAAGAAATTGCATACTTTGCTCATAGCCTGGGGATGATTCGCCAAGTGAGTAAAGAGCTCACAGAGTTTGAGGCCAATTATACCACCTGGCTAAAAAACACACCCCGTAAAATAATAATATCATTGCCGGTTATATATATTATTGAAGTTAGCCCACACAGAGAAGCTCTGCTGAAAACTCTGGAACGTTCTTTTTTCCATAAAAATGAGAGGGAACTGTGGGAAAAAGAAATAAAGAATTCCAATTACCGGGATTACATTATTAATTTACTTAATCAAAACTATAACAGGGCTTATCTTGCCATAGATAAAGCCAGCAGTCACGAAGGAAAGCATTATTTTTTAGAGATCCTGGAAAAAGAAATAAAAAAAGCCTTGTTCAGACCTGTTTAAAGCAATTGAGTTAAAAGGATTGCTGGCAGAAGAGTTAATTTTAAAATATTAAAATAATTTTTTAAATAATTTAGTTGACAAATTTATAAATAACTTTTATGCTTAGTATAAAAGGAGAGAAGTTTTAGATTATTACTACAAGTAATCTCTAAATAGTTACAGGAAGGAAGGAATGCCTTGTGCAATATCTTATTCTTCTGGGGGTATTTCTGGTAATCTCTTGGATGGTAAGAATGTTTATAGTACGCAGTGTAAATAATCGGGTAGACAAAGACTAAGCCATGTCAGGAAATATTTTTTTATAAAAAAAGGCTCAACGGCTTGATTTATTTACCGGCCTTAAATAGGCGGGTTTTTTTGTGTCTTTTCTATAATAATATTCCAATATTTGTGGAAAATTGGGAGCAGAAAAAGGAATCTAAGGATAGGTGTCGAAATAAAATATTAAAAAAACAGGCTAGCATATAATTTTTACCCAAGGAGGAAATATTAATGTCAGTTCAGCTCGGCAAGAGGATCAGAGGGCTGCGAAAATTAAAGGGTTTAAATCAGCAACAGCTAGCCCATAAGTTAAATATTTCTGTAAGCTTATTGAGTAACATTGAACGGGGTGTCAAAA
>PWGO01000122.1 GCA_003554525.1 Syntrophomonadaceae bacterium
ACAGTTTTCCCCTACTGGAAAGCTAATTCTGCACCGTCGTAAAAGGCGAGACGTTGCAGGTGTCCCCGGAGTCGTAGGCCCTGGCATGCTACACAACACGACACGTTGTAAACACGGGAGGGCCTATCTCGAAAGGGGATATAAATAATATTTTTGGGACAATGGACCTGTCCCCGCGTCCCTTGTGTTGAATTAATCATCTGTCAACACTCCTTCTTTCCATATGGGAATAGTTTCTCCTAGAAATTCAGGTTCGGGTTTAAATATACCTGCCTGAATAAAAGCTTTTGTGCGTGCTCCCAGTTCTCTTTTTCGGTAATAACTCATTCTTGTATAAGCTCTTTTATCAGATGGAACCCCACAAGCATCGATTCCAAGCTTGTCTGCTATATATAATGCTCTAACAAGATGGAATTCCTGTGTAACCAAAATCGCATCACTAACTAGAAAAACATCTCTGGCCCTATATAAACTATCATAGGTGCTAAATCCAGCATGATCCATAAATATATCTTCTCTTGGCACACCTTTATCTTGCAGATATTTTCTCATACTATTTACTTCATCATAATTTTTTTGGCCATGATCTCCTGTTACAATGATTCTTGGCGCTTTATCCTTTTGATAAAGCTCATACCCGACATCTAAACGATCTCTTAATATATCAGACACTCTTCCATCTGGAAAAACATAAGCACCAAATACTATAATTGCTTCTGCTTCGGACACTTTATTATAATCATCAACAATATATTCCTCCCCCGTGCTGCTAACATAGTAGTCTATTAAAAATATACTTAAGGCACCTGCAGCAATTAAGAGAATTGTTGCATAAATAAATAATTTTATTTTTGCCTTCAATTTATTCTCCTCCTGATTAATAAGTTTACTTCTAAATTACTGCTTTTGTTCTTCTATAAATGGGTGTTTACTCTTCTATATTTACTCTTCTGATTGTTAAATACTATCAAGGTAGTTGGGAATTGTCAAACCAATAATTGGTTTTTAAATATTAATATTACGGAACTGAAACTTGACTTTGATAGTCATAATAATATAAAAATAAAAAGCAAGCATCGGCTGCTTTAATGGTGAGTTACCTGTTACCAAAAGTGGCTGCAAAAAAAGGGGGTCTATGTTTATGAGTGTTAGCACTAAAAAAAAGATAGTAATGATTATCAGTTTAATTTTTGCTATAACCCTGGTGGGTTGTGGCACAGGGGAAGAAGTTGATGTAGACTACGACACGGTTGAGCATGACAGGGCTTTAAAAGAGGATGACAGGGGAGAAGAAAGGTCCGTAGAAGAAACAGATGGGAACAATGAGTTAAATGGGGAAGTAAGCCCTGAAAGGATGTTTATTTTTAATGGAGCCCTGGAACTTGAAGTAGATGATGTAGCGGAAGCCAGGAGAGGGATAGAAGATTATTTAACTCAGTATAACGGCTATGTTAGTGACGCCAGTTTCAGTATTGATTACGGTGTTTTGCAAGGCAAGATGACCGTGCGTGTACCCCAAGAACACTTTATGGAAACCATGGATTACTTAGAGAATAAAGGTGAAGTAATAGACCGGAGTATCACCAGTGAAGATGTTACTTCGGATTATGTGGATATAGAATCTGAGCTCAGGAGCCTGCGAAAGCAGCAAGACAGGTATTTAGAGATGATTGCCGAAGCCGGGGAAATTAGCGAAATGTTGAAAGTAGAGGAAAAACTGCAGGAGGTTAGATCACAGATAGAAAGTATTGTGGGTAGAAAGAGGAGCCTTGAAGACGCAGTAAACTACGCTACCATAACAGTGGATCTACAGAAAGACAGGGATATTTATACAGTAGAATTTTATAGTAATACCGGAGATTTTGACAAACGGGCTGACAAGGTAGATATTGAAGTTAAAGAAGGGCATACTCTTGGCGATAGAGATTTTCCTGAGGTCAACAAGAGCGGTTATGATTTTATAGAATGGAATACTAAAAAAGATGGGGAGGGCAGGCAGCTTGATGATAGATTAGAAATAAAAGAAAATATGAAAGTGTATGCAATTTGGGAAGAGGTTGATGATAAAAGAGCAGTTAATTTGGGTCTCCTACAAGACCTTGGTGGTGACGTGCGAAATGCTTTTGTTTTTGGTTTAAACGGGCTTATTTTCATATTAACCAACCTGACACTGGTAGTTACCACAATTTTACCATTTGCTTTAGTAATTGCAGCAGTTATTTATGGAGTTTTACGGGTTAAAAAATACTGGAAAAAGGAAGTAGAATAAGCAGGGAGTATAGAGTATGGAGTATTGAGTATTGAGTATTGAGTATGGGAGTGTAAATAGTTTTAGGTAAAAGGTTTTTTCCTTGGTACAATTTCTATGCTAAAATGCACGTAGTAACACGTAATAAAAGATGTACTAATTATAGTAAGGATATTACCCCTCGGGAAGTCAGGGCAATGCTGGATAGCAACCCTGGCTCCTCCTGGCGGGGTTTTGTCGGGACAGTGGGGGCATATTACCTGTTGGTCTCTTTTTTTTATGGTTTTTCCCGGGATAACTAAAGATTATAATAACTAAAGATTTAGTAAACAGGGCATTTAAGCAGGCACTTTTATAGCGATAGCGACAGAACCCTGGTTACTTCTGCCTTGGCTGAACTCTATTTGCTCTTGGGCTGGCTGTTCTTGTTCTTGTTCTTGTTTTGTTATATTTATGCAGGTTATTTCCCGGTGATTTGAGAATAAGTATAAGTAATGAAATTGCTGTAGTATACATACGAAGGGGGAGAGCTATGGAACAGGATCACCATCATCTTAATTTGCTTTCTATTTTTCATTTTGTTGCCGGTGGTATTAATCTGTTACTTTCTTGTTTTCCGTTAATACACTTATTTATAGGAATCGCTATTTTAGTTGGTGGGCTGGATGGTGAAGCTCCCAGTTGTGTTGGCCTGTTTTTTATTGTTATTTCCTTAGCTTTTATAACTTTTGATTTTACTCTTTCCGGGTTAATGATTGCTGCGGGTATTAAGTTAAAGAAAAGGGAATCCCACACTTTCTGTTTGGTAGTGGCAGCCATAGAGTGTATTATTATGCCTTATGGTACAGTGCTGGGAGTATTCTCCCTTATTGTTCTTACCAGGCAGAGTGTAAAAAGTTTGTTTGGCATTGATACTCCTGCTACTTAGCCATACTAATCAGGGTTTTAAAGCACAATAATCTTTTGGATGTTTAACATGTATAAAGATGAAAATATGAAAATATGAAAATATGTGAAATATGAAAATAAAAAAGTGATTGTTTATCTCAATATTTTTTGTCTTTTTATTTTGGAAAGCATTATTGCACCGGGAAAAAACTATATAACGGATATGACGGGAAAAGATCTATTTTTTTACCTGGAATATTGTAAATTGGGCAAGCCGCCCTGAATAACTAAATTATGGTATAATACTGTATATCGTAAGCAGGAGTAATAATGACTTGTGTGGAAGATTGTATTATTGCCAAATTATTACCAAATGGAAAGGAATTAATAAAATGTTATACGTGGTAAACACACCTCAAAATGCGGGGGTTTCTATTTATGGTGATTACTGGGATCTGGAAACGTTGTATGACGCGCTGCACGAAATAACAGGCGAAGAGGGAGAAAACATTTCTTATGAAGCTTGCAGGTTAAGGGTGCTGGGTGTTTGCTATGAAATCCGTCATGCCCTTATGGGAGACCGGGAGATTGAATCATTTGATAATGGAATTGACCAGGAAAAGATGAAAAGAATGTCTGTTATCATGCCTGAAAAAAATATCTATTATAAATTTAACGTGTTGTGGCCGGAGTTACTGTTTGTGACTATGGCGTTGAACGATTTTATTATGATTTATGCCCGTAAACAGACTAAAGGAAGAAGTGCATTGGAGCTTAATAGTAAAAATATCTGGGACAAATATATATCTTGCGTTTGCTTATTTCAATCCTCTGTTGCTTTGTGTATTAAAGAAACCATTGCTGAAAAAGCTGCTGCCCGAACTATAAATCTCATGAATAAAGACTACTGCTGGTTGGACAACTATATTACCCAGTATGTTGATTTGCTTAACTATAGATTTATTAATATGGAGCCTGAAAAAAGGTTAAAAAATATATCGATCATGGCTAAAAGGATGGCCGAAAAGGGTGATGAATACCAGCAGTTAAAAAAGGAAGTTGCAGATGCGGCAGAAAAACACCATACGGTTGCAGATAATATAAGGATTACTCTTGATTTCCCGGAAGAAATTGACTGGTAGTATGCCATATTAATTCAGTAAATAACATTAAGCGTCGCAGAAAAAGAGTTATAGAAAAAAGAGTTGTAGAAAAAAAAGTCGCAGATAAAATACAGCACCATATTAAGCAATTTTCGTGGACAGGTTTACGGGCCGGGTTGCTTGTATAATTTACTGTCTCGGAAAGGAAAAACATGTTAATATATTAAAATATTAATAAATTAACATATTAAGGGGATGGAAGCTGTGGGAAAACCGAAAGTCTTATTAATAAATAACAATCGCCTGGTCCCTCCTGTGGCGCCTCTGGCCCTGGATTACCTGGGGGCCGCCCTGGAAGCAGAGGGGATAGAACCCTTTCTTGCGGACCTGGCCTGGGCCGGGGAGCCTTTTGTTTTTCTGGATGAAGCTATTAGGGAAAATGGGCCTTTTACGCTGGCGGCAGTAACTGTCCGCAACCTGGATGACAGTTCTTTTTCCGGGAGGAAGTTTTTTCTCCCGGATATAAAAGAACTGGTTGCCTGGCTCAAGCAGGAGTACCGTCTGCCGGTAGTCCTGGGCGGGTGCGGTTTTTCCATAATGCCTGCCGAAGTTATGAAATACTGCGGTGCTGATTACGGGGTGTGGGGTGACGGGGAAGAGACCCTGGCCCACCTGGCTTTGCGGCTGCACCGGGGCATGGAGGTGGCTTCGCTTAACGGGCTCCTTTACTTCCGCGGGGGCGCGGTTAAATTTAACTCCCCTCGTTTTGCTTCTCTTCCGGAGATGGATTACTTGAGCCGCCGCTCCCTGGTGGACAACTACTCCTACTTTACACGTGGCGGCCAGGGCAACCTGGAAACCAAGCGGGGTTGCGATGGTACCTGTATTTATTGTGCCGATCCCCTGGCCAAGGGCAAAACGCGGCGATTTCGCCAGGCACACCAGGTAGTGGAAGAATTGCAGAATCTGTTGGAGATGGGTATTGACTGTTTTCACTTTTGTGATCCTGAGTTCAACCGGCCGATTATTCATGCCGAGGAAATATGCAAGGCGTTAATTAAAAGCGGGTTGTCGGAGAAAATAAGCTGGTATGCCTATTGCAGCCCCCTTCCTTTTACGGACAAGCTGGCTAATTTAATGAAAACAGCCGGCTGTGCCGGTATAAATTTTGGGGTGGATAGCGGAGACGAAGAAATGCTTTTTCGCCTGGGACGGGTTCACGGCAGAGAGGATTTGAGGCGTATGGCACAAAACTGCCACCGTTATGATATGCCTTTTATGGTGGACCTGCTACTGGGTGGCCCGGGAGAGGACCGGGTAACGGTGGAAAACAGCATTAACCTGGTAAAAGAACTGGATCCCCTGGCGGCGGGCATGGCCCTGGGATTAAGGGTTTATCGAGATACCCCTTTGGAAAAGATAGTGCGGGCAATGAGCCATCAGGAAAAAGCCTCCAGCCTGCATGGATCGCTGGAGGGTAACGATAATTTCCTGCAGCCGGTATATTATCTCTCCCCCCGGTTGGGAGAAGATGCTGCTGCTTTTGTAAACAGCCTCGTAGGAGAAGATCCCAGGTTCTTTTCCCTGGATGATCCCCGGGAAGACCGCGATTACAGTTACACGGAAAACCGATTGCTCCTGGAGGCAATAGAAAACGGGCAGCGGGGAGCATACTGGCATATACTGCATAAACTGAGGAGCAGCTAGGTGTATGGAGAAAATTGGCTTATTTTCAGAAGAAGGGGAGATAATGGAGCCTGTTTTTGAGCATTATTCTTCACCTTATGGGGTGGTGGGGTGGGCAAATGTGTTCCGGTAGCTAGCTGCCCGTGTAGCAAATGATTACCTGGTTTTTAGAAAAGATGAACTCAGAGTAGTTTTTCCTGTCCAGCTAGCGTAATATTTATTTATAATAAAGGAGGTATTTTATGGCTTTTAACATAGTAGATAGGGAAGGCAGGCACCTGGGGGTTATCGTCGAGACCTATGAAAAGCTGGAGGGGGTGTACCTGGTAGCTTTAACCCCTCAAAAAGCGAAAGAGGTTATCGGGGTTAATTTTGATAGGTTAAGGAAGGTGATGGCTAACCGAAAAGATGCCAGCTCTATTTTTGGTGGGGTTAACGAATATTTACTGGAAGAAGCGGTAGAAGAAAGAGCGCAAGAGTTATCACTGCCGGAAGACTGGTCTTTTGAAAAAAAAATGCAGTATCTTTTTTTAAGATCAAGCACTCATTTGATGAAGGAATTTTTCAAAGTAGGTATTTACGAAGATCAGATCAAAGGCTTTATATTGCTGGAAATAAAAGCAGCGGAGGTCGTAAGTGAAGGTCTGGTAATAGATGATCGGCTGGATTACCTGCAAGAACCGGCTTTAATGGATGGTCTTCCTTTGTTAGGCAAAACAGTGGGTTACCCGGTAATAAGCACTGATGTTATGGGTGACGTGGAGGGGCTCCTGCTGGGGGGGTCTCTTTCCGACCTGGGAGGAAGAAACCATGTGCACCGCACTGACTTAAATGTCCTTTCCGGGAACTGCACCAAGGAACTCTCTCTTCCTTTTAATATGCCGTTAAAAGATAATACTCCCTTACAACTGTATTATGAAAAAAATCATATAAGAAAAATATTCGTGGACGGGGTAATATACCGTCTGTAAGGGAGAAAACCAGAGAGGTAACAGCAGATCAGTTCAAGTCCTTAGCAGATTAGCCTGCGGCTAACCATTAGCCAGTGAGAAACTAAAAGAACTGAGGTTGAGAGTGTCTATCAAAATGCCGTGGGCATTTTACATATAAATCTGGACTTGTTTTATTCAACGTGTATTTGCTTTTTATTCCGGCAACGACCCCGGCCATGCTGAAAGCCAGGCGCCGGGCATCCTGAAAATTGCCATGTGAATAAGCGGGGATTTAAGATATATCCAGTCCCCGCTTATATTAAATATTGTTTTACCGATCAGCTTTTTTATTCATCTTCCTCAAAGATAAAAACTTCTTCTATAGTGCTGTTTAAAACCCTGGCGATTTTGTAAGCGAGAGTCAGGGATGGGTTGTACTTGTTTTTTTCAATATGCCCGATAGTTTCTCGACGGACATTGACCATATCTGCAAGCTGTTCTTGTGTTAAATCATGCCTGGCTC
>PWGO01000146.1 GCA_003554525.1 Syntrophomonadaceae bacterium
AACGGGTGGCGGAGAAGTAGAAGAAAGGGAAGCAATAGTAGCTTATAATTTTAACAATTTAATCTGCTGTGAAAAAGAGCAAATAAAAAATGACGAACGTTTCTTGATACAGCCTTCCTACCTTCCCCTGTACTTGCAGGGGCTCAACAGTGTAAAAAAAAGCACCCCTTGAGGGGTGCTTTTATCACACCGGGGACAATGGAGATACCGGGGATACTGGCGGCATCGGCGGCACCAGTGATATCGGGAACATCGGGATTGTTCTTTATTTAAATCTTTCGCTGCAGGGCTAGCATATTGGCTTTACTGGAGTTAGTATAATATGTTAAGCGAACCCTTCCGGAAATGAAGGAGGCGCAGGAGAGGGGAAAATCCCATGATTAAAATTTCTGAACTACGCGACCGGGATGTGGTTAATGTAAACGACGGGCGCAGGCTGGGCGCCATCGTTGATCTGGACATAGACCTGGAAAAGGGGATGGTTAAAAGCATAATTGTACCCTCCGCGGGAGGAGTTCTGGGGAAGTTTTCCGGTTCACGGGATTATATCATTCCCTGGGAGAAAATTGTCAAAATAGGGGTGGATACTATCCTGGTAGATTACCCCGAGGAGGGTTACACCAGAGAAAAAAAGAACAAGTAAACATAAGCTTGAGAAATTAAAAAATAGCATCCTTTAAACCGGGGTTGAGGGAGCTTTACAATACTACATATTGTATTATAATTTAAAGTATAATGAAAATATTGTAGAAAGGTATCGTTCCCATATGAAGTGTCCTTACTGCAGGGAAATGGAAAGCAGGGTCACAGATTCCCGCTCCATTAAAGACGGAAGGGTTATCCGCAGGAGGAGGGAATGCCTGAGCTGCCAGAAGCGGTTTACTACCATGGAAAAAGTGGAAGAAGAGCCGATTATGGTTATAAAACGGGACGGCAGAAAGGAAGTATGGGACGGGAACAAAATACTGGCGGGATTGCTACGGGCTACGGAAAAAAGAGATGTTTCCATATCTGCCCTGCAAGAAATAGTGGAGCATATTGAGCAGGAAGTGCAGAGTTTATACCCCCGGGAGGTGCCCGCGGACAGGATAGGCGCCCTGGTTTTATCCCGCCTGCGTTTTATAGATGAAGTTGCTTACGTGCGGTTTGCTTCTGTTTTTCGCCAGTTTAAAGATATTAACTCTTTTAAAGAAGAGCTGGACAGGATGAGTGAACCGGATTAATTAAGTAATTGTGGATCAAGTAGGTAAGTTGCGGATGGTCCGGGTTTATTCCGGAAGAAGGCGGCAAACACAACCGCCTGAAAGTTATAAGCAATAATTAAACAGGAGGAGGATGCTGGTTGGAGGAAAAAGCTACTAAACAAGTAAGCCCGGAAAGCGGTTTGGGAGCACAGGAGGCGATAATAGCTGAATATCCTTATTTTACCAAAATAAGGAAGAGGGACGGCAGGGTGACTCCTTTCTACCCGGAGAAGATCACCGACGCCATTTTCAAGGCGGCGCAGGCAGTTGGAGGCAGCAACCGTGAAACAGCAGAAGGATTAACTTACCAGGTAATAAGGTATCTCCGTGAACAGGGTTTTAACGGGGTTATCCCGGAAGTGGAAGCTCTCCAGGATGTGGTGGAAAAAGTGCTTATAGAGAATGGACATGCCCGTACGGCAAAAGCCTATATTCTTTACCGGGACAGGCGTACCCGCATCCGGGAAGGAAGGTCCGAGCTGATGGATGCGGTAAAGGAGATACTGGTAGAAACCAACCGCGAGAATGCCAACATAAACAATTCGCCCTCGGCCAAGATGCTGCAGATTGCCATGGCTGCAAGCAAAAAATATTACTTGAGCAACATGGTTCCCGATGAGTACGCGCGGGCTCACCTGGAAGGCGACATACATATCCACGACCTGGATTATTACAGCAAAACCCTTAACTGCCTGCAGATTGATATGGCTGATTTGCTGTTAAAAGGTTTTAACACCGGCCACGGTTTTATAAGGCCTCCCCAGAGGATAGCATCTGCCGCGGCGCAGGCCGCAATAATCCTGCAGAGCAACCAGAACGACATGTACGGCGGACAGAGTTTCCCCCATTTTGATTACAGTCTGGGTAAGGTTGTCCGCAACTTGAAGCATCAGCCCGAGTACGAAGAGATCTTTCAGGCCATGGAAGGCCTTATATATAACCTGAACACCATGCACAGCCGGGCGGGTGCTCAGGTGCCTTTTTCCTCCATAAACCTGGGAACGGACACTTCTAAGGAGGGACGCCATGTTATTCGCGCGGTGCTGGAAGCTTTCCGCAAGGGCCTTGGAAGAGGGGAAAACCCCATATTTCCCAACCTGGTTTTCCGCTTGAAGAAGGGAATAAATATGGAGGCCGGGGATCCCAACTACGACCTTTTCCAGCTGGCCTTAAAAGTGGCTGCCCGGCGCTTGAATCCCACCTTTAGTTTTATGGACAGCTCTTTAAACCAGCCTTACGGGGAAGAGCCGGCTTACATGGGGTGCCGTACCCGCACCATCACTAACCGGCATGGAGCGGAAATCTCCGCGGGGCGTGGTAACATAGCACCGGTTACTCTTAACCTGCCCCGCCTGGCCCTGAAAAGCAAGGGTGACCTGGAACTGTTTTTTGTGGAACTGGACCGCTTGATGCGCCTGGGCGCGCGGCAGCTGGTGCACCGGTTTGAGGTTCTTTCCCGCCTGAAAGCCAGCGACCTTCCGTTTCTGATGGGGCAACAGCTTTACCTGGATTCTGAACAGCTGTCCCCGGAAGACAGCATACGGGAGGTAATCAAACACGGCACTCTTTCCATTGGTTTTATCGGGCTGGCGGAAGCAACCTGTGCCCTGGTCGGGCGGCACCACGGCGAAGATGAAGAAGCCGCAGGGGTGGCTTATAATATTGTGGAGCATATGAAACGCCGTATGGACCAGTTTTCAGAAGAATTTGACCTGAACTTTGTTCTTTACGCTACCCCCGCGGAAGGGTTGGCTGGCCGTTTTGTGGAAATAGACCGCGAAAAATTTGGCATAATTCCCGGCATAAGTGACAAAGAGTTTTACACCAACTCCTTTCATGTACCCGTTAATTACGCCATGTCCATTTTTGACAAGATTTCCGTGGAAGGGAAGTTCCACCGCTTGAGCAGCGGGGGGCACATTAGTTACGTGGAACTGGAAGCCCCGCCCTTGCATAATATAGAGGCTGTAGAAAAGATTGTGCGGCACATGTATGATTCCGATGTAGGTTACGGGGGCATTAACTACCCGGTAGACGAATGTTTTAACTGTGCTCACAGCGGCGTTATTGACCATCACTGCCCCTACTGCGGCAGCAGCCAGATACGTCGGATAAGAAGAATTACCGGTTATCTTTCCACGGAAGACAGGTTTAACGACAGCAAGAAAGCCGAGCTTAAAAAGCGCGCACCTCATTTTATGGGAGGGGAGACTCTGGGTGGATAATAAAGGTAATAATACGGTAATAAGGGTTTACGGGATAAAAGAAGAAAGCGTAGTAGACGGTCCGGGGATAAGATTCGTGCTTTTTGCCCAGGGCTGCCCTATAAAGTGTCCGGGATGCCACAACCCGGAGGCGCAGGATCCCCGGGGCGGAGCGGAGATGCAGGTTGCAGAGGTGCTGGAAATCCTGGAGAAAAAAAGAGGAATTCACGGGGTTACTTTTACCGGTGGCGAGCCTTTCTTGCAGGCTTACCCCCTGTGGCTCCTGGGGAGGGAGATACGGTCCAGGGGGCTGGATTTAATAGTGTTTACCGGTTATACCTGGGAAAGCCTGCTGGAGGAAAGCAAACCTGGCCATCATCATACTTTTAATCTCCTGGAATCCGCCTCAGTGCTTGTTGACGGGCCTTATATAGAGGAAAAAAGGGATTTATCCCTGCCGTACCGGGGGTCTTCCAACCAGAGGATTATTGACGTGGCTGCTTCGCTGAAGGAAGGGTACCCGGTAACCCTGGCATCCGGGGAAATTGTTGCTTCGGCCTGATGGGGTTTTATCCGGCCGCTTAATAGAGGCAGCAGGAGAAGGCGGGGCTCATGAAAGGTTTTGTGTTAAAGAAAAAAAATGAAATAGAGTATCTTCAGTCCCCTCTTTTAAGACAAACAGGCGGTGTTCTGCATGGTTTTTCCACTCGCAAGGGCGGTATAAGCGAAGGCGTGTACGCTTCCTTAAATACGGGCCTGAAATCGGGTGACAGCTTGTCCCAGGTAATGGAAAACCGCCGCCGTTTCCTGGAGGCGATGGACCTGGATTTAAACTATGCCGTGTCCGGGGAGTCGGTCCACGGTGTTTTAGTAACTTCCGTGGAAGGGGAAGACCGGGGCAAGGGGGCCTATCCAGGCAATTCCTTGTCCGGGGCTGACGGCCTGGTTACCGGTTGCAGGCAGGGGGTTCTTACTTTTTATTCCGCGGACTGCCTGCTTCTCTACCTGGTGGACCCGGAAGGAAGATCAATCGGCATGGCTCATGCCGGGTGGCGGGGGGTACTGGAAGGCATGGCTTACCGACTGGTCCGGGAGATGGCCGCCAGGTATTTTGCCTCTCCCCCCGGGCTGAAAGCTGCAGTGTCGCCCTGTATATGTTTCAGCTGTTTTGAGGTGGGAGATGAAGTAGCGGAAGCTTTTCGCGCCCGGGGGTGGAGTAGTGAGGAATACCTGCGTAGAAATCCGGAAACCGGTTCTTTCCATGTGGATCTGGAAGAGGTGACCCGCAGGCAGTTCCGGGAGGCCGGTCTGCGGGAGGAAAACATTGATATCTCCCGCTGGTGTACCTCCTGTTATCCCTCCCTGTTTTATTCTTACCGCAGGGACAGGGGGAAAACCGGGCGCATGATGGGGTTTATTGTTTTGGAATAGTAGGTGGGTAGTCATGCCGAAAAAGAAAAAACGCCTGGGAGTAGTTAAGGGCGGGGGCCGTACTTACCTTCCCCGCCTGGAAAAAGCCCTGTATAGATTAATCGTACTGCTAATAGCCGTCCTTTTGGTGTACCTGGGTTACCACTGGATAAGTTCGTGGCTGTTTTCTTACCGGCTGCAGATGGAAACCGCGGAACCGGGATCGCTGAGAAGTTATGTGGACGTGGAAGGGTTGGTTTCCAGGGATGAAGAAGTAATGCACGCGCCACGCAGTGGTGTATTTGTGAAATCGGGACCGGCCGGGGAAAGGATCTCCGTGGGAGAAAAAGCCGGCACACTGTTTAAAGAGCAAGGCGACAACAGGGAAACATTTCCCGACAGCGGGTTTTTAAATGGAAGCCTCCCGGGAGATAAAAATTACGCGGCGGTTATTTCCCGCCTGGAAAACGGAGTGCGGCACCCTTATTCAGAAGGGTCAATGGCTGAGCTGTTTCCCAGCCTGGATTTAACTACTTTTAAACCCGGGGTGTTGTCTTACCGGGTAGATGGAATGGAAGCTTACGGTCCCGGTAATTACCCTTATAATTACCTGCCCGCTTCCAACACAGCCGTAGAGGGGTTGGAAGGTGGGGGAGAAAAACCTGCGGAAAACGGTTCCCGTATTGAGGTGACACAGGGAGATCCCCTGTTTAAGATAGTAAGGGGGTGGGAATGGTATTTCAGCGCAGCGCTGGACGGTGATACCGGTAAAAAGGTTGCGGAAAAGGAACGCATGGATTTAGAATTTGCATTTGGGCAAGGGAAGGAAGTAGAAGGAGAAATAGTAGATATATCCCGGCCGGAAGGGAAAGACAGGTACTATTTTACCTTTAGCATAGACCGGGAGCTGGAAGGTTACACCGAAGTGCGAAGGGCTGTGGCGCGCCTTTATTACCGCGAACACGAAGGTGTACTGGTGCCGGAGGAGTCGCTTGTAGAACTAGAAGGGGAAAAAGGTGTGTACATAAACCGGGGCGGGGTGGTGAATTATAAGCCGGTAGAAATTCTTTATTCCAGGGAAGGAGTTTACGTAGTGGAAGGACCTGCTCCCTATTCCATGGTTATAACCACACCCGGACTGGTAGAGGAAGGCCAAAGGCTGGAGTAAGCGAGGTGGATATAAAAGTGATAGGGAAAAACTTGCAGAAAATAAATCAACAGATTGCCCTGGCCTGCAGCAGGGCAGGCAGGAGCCCGGAGAAAGTAAAAATTATAGCGGTCACCAAAAAATTTTCTCCCGACGCGATAAAGCAGGCCCTGGAGTTAAATATAACCGACCTGGGGGAAAACAGGATACAAGAGGCGGTGCCTAAAATTGAACAGCTTCCCGAGGGTATTACCTGGCATTTTGTAGGCCACCTGCAGACTAACAAGGCAAAAGAAGCGGCCAGGTATTTTTCTTTAATACATTCACTGGACCGATACAGCCTGGCGCGGGAATTACAAAAGCAGGCGGAACATTTATCCGGAGAAATCCGCCAGCCGGTTCGTGCGCTGGTGCAGGTGAATGTTTCCGGGGAGGATAGCAAGCACGGGCTGGAGCCCCGGGAATTAAAGGATTTCCTGGATGAAGTGCACCGCTGGGAAGCTCTAAATATAGAGGGATTGATGACCATGGCTCCTTATGTGGAAGACCCGGAGGAAGTAAGGCCGGTATTCCGCCGCCTGCGAGAGTTGAGAGACAGCCTGGCGGTAACGGGTCTTGAGCTGCGGGAACTCTCCATGGGTATGACCAATGATTTTCCGGTGGCGGTAGAAGAAGGTGCCACCATGCTGCGTATCGGCACCGCACTGTTTGGCCCCCGGGAGTAGGGGAAGAAAGCAGGGGGCAGTGTCAAAACCGCATTTGTAAGCCCGGTTAGTTCTTTATTGGTAAATATGTTATTATTGATTCAACTGCAGCAGTAAAAACTAAAGAGTGTAATTGCTGTTTTGTTGGTTGGTTGCTGTTTTGTCGGTATGGGATAATTTATAGCCAGAGTGATAAGGTACTACAAGATTAACTACAAGATTAAAGTGATTTAATATTAAGGTAATTACTCATGGGGTGAAAGTTTAGAGAATAATCCCCCACCTTTAATTCCTCCTCCGCTAGGGGGGAGGAAGATGTTTCGCACCAATGTGGGTGCTGCTTGACACCGGGGGGTAAAGCTACAATTTTTGGGTTATTTTTTACTTCTTTGCCGCGGGCTTCTTTCTTCCCCCCACCGTGGGGGAAGATTAAGATGGGGGGGATACCTTATTGGAGGTGAGAAGTCAGAGGTCAGAGGTCAGAAATAAAAGATGAGAAAAGCAAAAAGCCCCCCCACCTTTAATTCCTCCCCCACCAGGGGGGAGGAAGATGTTTCGCACCAATGTGGGTGCTGCTTGACACCGGGGGGTAAAGCTACAATTTTTGGGTTATTTTTTACTTCTT
>PWGO01000099.1 GCA_003554525.1 Syntrophomonadaceae bacterium
ATTACCGAACAGAAGCAGTTCGAAGAAGCCCTGCGGGCCTCGGAGGAAATTTACCGCAACGTGGTAGAACACGCCAACGATGGCATTATTATCTCCCAAAACTTGAAGATTAAGCTGGCCAACCCTTCCATACTGGACATCCTGGGCTATACGGAAAAAGAAGTGTTGAATTCCTCCATCTCCCGCTACCTGGACCCGGAGGAATTCAACAGGGCCTACCATTTCTTTCAACAGCAAACTTCAAAAAACGAGGAGCCGGGAGTTTTTGAAACCGTCCTACAGCATAAAAACGGCAGAGAAGTTCCCGCAGAATTAAACATGGGAGCGATCGAGTACCAGGGTAAGCCCGCTTACCTGATCATTATAAGGGATATTACCCAGCGCAAACATGCAGAGCAAAAATTAAGCCAGCAAAAACAGTATTTTGAAGCACTGTTTAAAAACTCCCCGGAGGCCATCGCCCTGGTAGACACTAAGAAAAAAATCGTAGATATAAACGAAAGATTTGCCACCCTTTTCGACTACAAACTGGAAGAAATCAAGGGAAACAATATCGACACCCTCCTTTCCCGGGGCAAGGACCTTAAATCAGCCCGGTATTTTTCCGAACAAGCCCTTCAGGGAAAAAACATTGAAGAAGAAACCATCCGCTACGACCGACGGGAAAGACCCCGCAGCGTCCACGTGAAAGGAATACCCGTTTACCTGGATGGCGAAATTGTTGGATGCTACGGCGTTTACTCGGATATAAGCAAACGGAAACGATACGAAAAGCAACTACAAAACTACAGCCTTTACGACCAGCTAACAGAACTCTACAACCGGAACTTTTTTGAAGAAGAGCTTAACCGGCTGCAGAAAAGCAGGGAATACCCTATTTCCATAATTTCCGCCGACCTGGACGGACTTAAACTAATTAACGACACCATGGGGCACAAGGTAGGGGACGAATATATTAAAAACTGCGCTTCGCTAATGAAAAAATCTTTCCGGCAGTCGGATATCCTGGCCCGGGTAGGCGGGGACGAATTTGCGTCAATCCTGACCTACACCGACGAAGAAGAAGCCAAAGGGGTAGCGGAACGTATAAGAAAGCACATCAAAGAATACAACGATATGCACCAGGAATTTCCCTTGAGCATTTCCCTGGGCACTGCCACGGCTTACAGCCCGGCAGAATCGCTGGAAGAGGCATACAAACAAGCCGACGACCGTATGTACCACGACAAGCTGCTGCACAGCTCGGAAGTAAGGAACCGGATGATGGAAGGGCTGATGGGAACTCTTTCCGAAAGGGACTTCCTCTCCCAGGGGCACGACCGACGCGTGGCACGGCTGTGCCAGGCCATAGCGGAAAAAGCAAACCTTTCCCTGCGGCAGCAAAACGATCTGCAGCTACTGGCCCGGGTGCATGACCTGGGCAAAGTAGGCATCCCCGACCGGATCCTTTTTAAAAAAGGCCCCCTGACCCCGGAAGAAAGAGAAATTGTAAACCAGCATTCGGAAAAAGGCTACCGTATAGCCCTCTCCTCCCCGGACCTGGCCAGGGTAGCCGACCTTATCCTCAAACACCACGAACACTGGGACGGCAGCGGATATCCACTGGGGATAGAAGGAAAAGAAATCCCCCTGGAATGCCGCATACTGGCCATCGCAGATGCATTCGATGCCATGACCCACCCTAAAGACCACCGGGAAAGCTTAAGCAGGGAAAAAGCCATGGAAGAGATAAAAAACCACGCCGGAACCCAGTTTGACCCCGGGCTGGTGGAATTATTCCTGGAAGTCATGGAAGAAGAACAACAGCAGGAACGCAACAAGGAAATATAAAAAACATTTAGAAGCGGTAGGTTTACTCCCAGGGCCAGGTTTTAACCGGATTAACCGGAAGAACCCAGAAGATATTGTTCCTCGCTTCTTACACTGTAATGTTACTCAATATATTTTTCCACGTAGTAATCCATATAGGCCTCCACTGCCAGGTCCTGATATATAGACCTTCGCAAATCATCTTTGGACCTCCCTTTTTGCTCAAGGCTGCTTTTCATGGCCTCTTTGCTACCATATTTTTTCAGGTGCATCTCATATCTTTTTTCTACCTCTTCCTCGCATACCCCGGGATCCACCTCTTCCACCCTCTGCCGCAGGGCTACATTCATTACCATCATTTCCAAAATACTTTTTCTTTCCCGCTTCAGCCTTTTCGACATCTCCCGGCTTTCCGGTTTCACTCCCTGCAATATCAGTTCTTTTTCCACATGCCTCTTTATTCTTTCGTACTTCTCCCTTTCAATATCTTCTCCGTTTATAGTAGCCACCACCTCCCCGCCTTCGCCTTGCTCTACCACCTCGTGGTTAACCTTCACCTCGCTTTTATTTTTAAGTTCCTCCAGGTGCCGGTTGATTATCTGCCTCTCTTTTTCAATTTCAAGCTGCTTCTCTAAACCGGGCCGGGCCGCTTCAAAACCCTGCCGGCTGCTATCCGGCCACAGCCGTGAAGCGGTGCCAGTAAACACTGCCACCAGAACCGCAATTATACAAAGCCCCGCCGCTATCAGCCACAATAATGCGGCTGCTTTGCGAAAACCTGGTCTTTTATTTTTGATTTTACCCCTGTACCCCTCATTCATGTTAAACCATCATTCCTGTTTATTTTTTGTATTGCTTTACAGTTTATTGAACATAATACCAGATGCTGCTACTATAATCAAGTAAAACTTCTTTTTCTTCCCCCACCGTCAACTTTTAACTTCTAACCTCTCACTTATCACTTCTCAAAATAGCAGGAAATTCACGCCCCCGTGTATAAAATATAACAGTAAAGGGGTGAGTTCTGCTTGACCAGGATACTACACACTGCCGACTTGCACCTGCAGGAGCACGGCGATGAAAGGTGGCAGGCGCTGCTTGAAATAATATCTTTGGGCCAAAAAGAAAAAATTGACCTCCTGGCTATAAGCGGTGACCTGTTTGACCAGGATTTTGATTCCCTGACCCTGCGGGATAAGATCCGCGAAGTATTCACGAGCACCGGTTTTACTGTAGCAATTATACCCGGGAACCACGACAGCGCTTCTTTTTCTAAAGGGCTTTTCTTCGGGGAGGACACCAGGGTCCTGAACGAGCCCGGAAGCCCACTGGAAATAGATGACACTGCAGTTTGGGGTCTTCCATTCGAGGACACCAGCGAAAGCGGGGTTATAAACCATCTTAATCAGATAGCCGATAAAATGTCGCCGGAAAAAAGCAACATACTCCTTTACCACGGGGAACTTATAGACGCCTTTTTTACCCGCAAAGACATGGGAGAAGAAGGCCACCGCCGCTACATGCCCGTCCGCCTTTCCAGCTTCGCCACGGCGGGCTTTCACTACGTACTGGCCGGCCACTTCCACACCAGCTTCCAGCTGCATAATTTCAACCAAAACAGCTACTTTGTTTATCCCGGGTCTCCCGTATCCATAACCAAAAGAGAAAAAGGGCAAAGAAGGGCAGCTTTTATCGAAGTAAACCAGCCGCCCCGCCCCTACTACCTGGACACTTTTCACTACGAAGAACCGGTAATAGAGCTTTCCCCTTCCGACAACGATCCTCTTAAAAAAGTAGAACAGCATCTTAAAAGTCTGGATCTTCACCCTTCCGCCCGGGTACACCTCCGGGTTACAGGATATTTCAGCGGCAACAAGGCGGGCATTACCGAAAAACAGCTGGTAGAAGAGCTAAGCAAGATTGTCAGCAAGGAAGATATCCACCCCCACTACGAGTTTAAAGATATAGGCCCGCTGCTGGAAGACCGCCTGCTGCAAGATTTCCTGGACAAACTGGGACAAAAAGAAGCAGACGAAGAAACCAAAAGGCAGGCCTACAACCTTGCTTTAAACGCCCTGCTGGAGGCCAAATCATGAAATTAAAAAGAGTCTATATACAAAATTACGGTCCCTTAAAAGAAACCGGATACGATTTCCACCCCGGTTTTACGCTTTTAACCGGCCGCAACGAAGCCGGTAAAACCCTTACCATAGAGGCCCTGCTAAGGCTGCTTTTTAAAAACAAGCAGTGCCGCAAATTTTCGGGTCTGGAAAGGGTTAGCGAAAAACCAGAGGGGCACGTGTACCTGGAATATGAAGAAACCGAATACAAAATCCCGGAGCAGGATTACTTTCCCGGGATAACCGGTTTAACCGCGGAAGAATGCTTGAATATATTCGTGGTCAAAAGCAGCCAGCTTGCCATACCGGAAGAAGGAGATTTTTACACCGGGGTAACCGACCGTATTACCGGACTGCGCTCCGAAGAAATAGACCACATCAACTCCCTGATAAAAAAAGAAGCCCGCCTTACCCCGCAGGGCCATTTCCAGGACACCGGTGAAACCAGGCTAAAAAGCCGCCTGAATGAAGCAGGGAGCCTGCTGGAAAAAATCAAAGAGCTTATGCGCCGCGGGAAAGATGAAAACCTGGACCACCTGGAAGAAAACCTGGCCGCACTGCAAAAAGAAAAAGAAAATCTGCACCACAAGCTGGAAGAGATGGAGCTGGCCCGCCACAGGGAAAAATTCGAAAAAGCCGGGGAAGCGCTAAGCAGGCTGGAAAAGGCTTACCAGGCCTGCCAGGGCCTGGAGCATATAACAGAGCAAGATGAACAAGCCTGGAGGGAAAAACAGCAGGAACTGGAAATAAAAGAAGAAGAAGCGCTACAACAAAAAGAAAAAATAACCCGGCTGCACGGCCAGCTTAAAGAACTGGAAGAAAACATAAAAGAAGAACAAAATGATTTTGAGCTACTACAGCAGCGTAAAAAAGAAATAGAAGAAGAGATCACCCCTGCCGTAAAAAACTTTGAGAAATTAAGCACGCAGGTGGAACGCCAGCAAGTAAAATCAAGCAGGCTAAGGCCGCTTGCAATGATCTCGGCAATTTTGCTTCTTATTTCTTCCGCAGGCTCATTTTTCCAGCCAGTGTGGTGGGCTTACCTGGCCAGCGGGGTTACGCTGGTACTGGCTGCATTCCTCTGGTACCCGGAATTTAAGCTGGCCGGGGGGAAAGGAGAACTTGCCGCACAGCTAAAATCTTTGGAACTGAAAATGAATTCGCTGGGCTATGAGGTCAGCGGCCCGGGCGATATAAAAAAATGCCTGGGCGAGTTTCGCTTGGAATACTCTTCCAGGGAGCAAGGGCTCCAGGAAATGCAGTCCCGCCAGAAAATGCTGCAAGATAAAATTGACGAACTGCAAGAGCATTACCTGCCGCAGCTGGAAAAAGAAATAAGAGATTTAAAAGAAAAAATAGAAGAAATCAAAAAAAGAACCGGAGAAGAAGATTTAAACCGTTTCCGGGACAGGCTCAATTACAAAAACAGGCAGAAGAATACCATAGAAAAAGAAAAAAGCGTGCTGGAAAACCTCCTGGGCAAAGAAGGCAACAGTTGGGAAGAAATGCTTTCTTGCTGGAAAGAAAGGCTGCAGGAGCTGGCCCCGTATCGCGACCGGGCACCGGGGGTAGCTTACCAGGAAAAAAAAGTGGAACAGCTAAAACAAAATACCCGTGAACTATACAACCAGGAAAAAGAAATGGAACAAAAAATGGAGCACTTCAAAAATGAACTTGCCCAGGTGGAAAGAAAAGCTAACCAGGTCCTGGCAACAAAAAATAGCGACGAATACCTGCCCTGCCAGGCGGTTACCGACCTGGAACAGGTTAAACGGGAACTAAAACGGTTCCTGGAAGAAAACAATAACCAAAAGCAAGCCGCGCTTCTGGCCGTTTCCGTATTTGAAGAAATACAGCACGGGGAAAAAGAAAAAGTAAGTAAGCTGTTTGGCGAAGAAAGCAAGGTTTCACGCTATTTCCGGGAAACAAGCGGAAACAGGTACCAAAACGTTTACTTCGACCAGGAAGCCGGAAAAGCCGGCGCAATAACCGTACAGCAGACAGACGGGACCCTTCTGTTGGCGGAGCAGCTTTCCGGCGGGGCCTACGACCAGCTTTACTTCTCTATCCGGATGGCCCTGGGAGAAAAGCTGCTGCAGGGCAAAAAAGGTTTCTTTATAATGGACGACCCGTTCATAAAAGCCGATTTCAAACGACTGGAAAAACAGCTAAAAGCATTAAAAGAAATTAGCAGCCGGGGGTGGCAGGTAATCTACTTCACCGCCAAGAAAGAAGTAAAAGAAGCCCTGGAAAGCGAAATTAACCGGGGTGAAGTAAACTGCCGGGAAGTCAACCACCTTACCGCCCCTCCTCTGCCTTGAGTCTTTTAAAAAGAAATGGTAAAGTATAAAAAACAGTAAGAGAAGGTGGTATCTATGAGCGAAAACGAAGCACAGGTAATAAACAGCCATGTAATTTCGTGTCCCAACTGCGGAAGGGAGCAAGCTATTGCCGTTGTGTGGAGCGACGGGGACATAGACGTAGTCTGCACTGGGTGCAAACACGAAGAAAGGCTCGGCCTGGAATAATAGCATCTTTATGCAACCCGCAGTAAAGCAAGTTTTAAATTTCAGGGGCAATATTTTTACCTCCGGTGTCAAGTCCGGTGTCAAGATGGTAGACCAAATAAAACACCGGGAAGTGTTGCCTGGTCTACCATTTACTGTAAGTAGTGTTATTAAACCCGGCAACTGAATCATCAAAAAACATGAATTACCAAAAAAAGGAGGAGATCACTATGGGAGGCCTGGTTAACACGGACAAAGAGCTGATGTGGATGAAAAACGAAAACATGGTAATCGGGGGAATTCTGGGGATAATTACTCTAATCTTGATGACCGGAGTGTTTGTGTACATGCTTATTAATTACCCGCATAGTATTACCATAATAGTTGTGCAAGGGGTGCTTATAATTTTTACCGCCATTCTGGTTTCCTTTTTGTTTCTCCCCCACATTCCTTACGTTAAAATCGGGGGAAACGCCGTCAAGGTAAGGTGGATTATCCTGGGCGGGTGGAAAGAAATACGTTTTGAAGATATAAAAATCATAAGGAAA
Source organism: Syntrophomonadaceae bacterium (assembly GCA_003554525.1). Classification (GTDB taxonomy): domain Bacteria; phylum Bacillota; class Dethiobacteria; order DTU022; family PWGO01; genus PWGO01. Next base: position 6,985 of record PWGO01000099.1, read on the forward strand.
AAGAAAAACACGCTTTACCTGCGGGGCAAAAAATCCACAGGCAAAGGTTTGGAAATAAGGCTAGACTTCCTGCACCCACAGGACTACGAAAATTTAATGGCCTATCTCAAGCAGTACACTTCCGCCACAGTAAAATAAGAAGCTTAAATCCTGAAAGGAGGTTTTTAAATTTTCTCATAGAATTAACAGCATGGAAACCTCGGATTTAATCCGAGGAGGAAATGCTGCTATGCCACCTCCTTTAATAAAGATTTTGCCGGCTCTATCAATTTCAGCTTTCTGTAATTAGCCGACGCAGATATTTTAGTGCCATCCAGCAGGCGCAGATCAAAA
>PWGO01000005.1 GCA_003554525.1 Syntrophomonadaceae bacterium
CTCCCCAAAATACTCCCCAAAAAAGCAGCTTGGGCTGGCCAAATTTTACTCCCGACATCAAGTGGGCCAACATCCTGTAAAGTTACACATGAAAAAACAAAAAGGACGCTTATAAGCGTCCTTTTTGTAATCAGCCCACCTCATGTTAATTCTAAAATTTAAGTTTCCTGTAAAACAATCTGGTGATCTGTTAAAGCCAGTTTTTTGATATAAGCTTTAACATATTTCTGCTCCCCAAGCATACCTATTAAGGTTACTCCATCACCTTCCGGTATGACTTCACTTACATCCTCCATGAAAAGTTCTTTTTCCCCGTTTCTTAAAATATAAGCGTTAGATTGACACATAAGTTTTCCGCACTCCTTCCTCTTTCCTAAATTTTAAACCTGATGCAGCAGTGACAATACTTCACTTTTAAATTCTTCCCTGTTATTAATTCTATTTAAATTTTGTTTAACCCTGTTTGCATTTCTTATCCCCTTCAAATACCACTTGGCATGCCGGCGCATTTCTTTAACTCCGGTAATTTCCCCCTTGAATTCTACCAGGAGCTTCAAGTGGTGCAATAATTTGTATATTTTTTCTTCTGCAGAAGGTTCCACCTTTTCCCTACCCTGCAGCACAGATTGGGTACGAGAAAAAATCCATGGATTTCCCCTGGCCGCCCTTCCTATCATTACTCCTTCGCAACCGGTATAGTTAAGCATGTTTACCGCATCGCCGGGAGAGCAAACATCCCCGTTGCCTATAACGGGAATACTTACACGGGTTTTTATTTTTTTTATAATACCCCAATCGGCCTCACCAGAAAACCGCTGTTCTACTGTTCTGCCATGCACGGAAACTGCCGCCACCCCGACTTTTTCAGCAGCTGCAGCAATATCAACCGCCGCATCTATATTTAAAGCTTCCCAGCCCCGTCGAAACTTTACGGTAACCGGAACATCCACTTTTTTAACTGTCCGTTCCATCACCCTTGAAGCCAGATCCGTGTCCCTCATAAGCCAGGCACCCGCCCTGTTTTTTAATATCTTGGGCACGGAACAACCCATGTTTATATCGATTATATCTGCACCCGCATTTCTTGCTACTACAGCCCCGCGGGATATTGTGTCCGGATCAGAACCAAAAAGCTGGACTGATAGGGGACGGTCATCCCCGCCTATATAAAGGTAACTGCGCAGATATTCTTCCGGGCCGTTTAATAACCCCCTGGCACTAACCATCTCTGAAAAAAGGAGACCGCATTCGTGCTGCTTGCAAATAGACCTGAAAGGATAATCGGTAATTCCAGCCATTGGTGCCAGCACAAGTTTATTACCGGTTATAACTTTACCTATATCCACTGGATGCACCGTTCCTTTATGAGCTAAGCATGGCTCTGTACAGTTTCAATGTCTTGCAAGTTTACCCTTCCGGGAAGCACAAACAACTCTTCACCCGGCACCTCCAGTATTTCCACGATCTTTTCCAATAATTCCGGAGCCGGTTTTTTGACCCCTCTTTCCATGTTGCTCAACAGGCTTACAGATATGCCCAATTTGCAAGAAAGTTGCTGCTGGGTCATACCTTTTAGCCTGCGTAGAGCTTTAATTCTTCTACCCACTTCAATCGACATCATCTTCCCTCCCCAGAATTTCTCAAGTTATATTATTCGACATATATCTGCCACCTCCTCCTGATTCTCTTACTTTTATTGTCGACCGGTTAAATATTTGTCATGATGTGACTATTTAAGGCTACTTCACCACAGTTTTGCACCCGGCCAGTTATACCGCCTTCACAATCGTTTACTTTAAAAATAGTTGCCTTGGTTATAATGGTTATAATGGTTATAACCATTATACTTCGGCCACACTTACAGTTCATGTTAGTGCAAAAACAGCTGCTGACATTTATATCTGCCAGCAGCTGTTTTAAAACAAATTTCACCCATCTTTAATTGCATCTTAAATCTTACCACTTAAAAATTAGTAATACAGGTAGTTTATTCTCGGTCAGTTTTTTTATTAACACTTTTAAAAATTACCATTCTTATTAACCAGGATATAGCCAAAAACACACCCAACAGTAATAAATAATGTACGGTTTGCAAGCTAACTCATTCCTTCCTTCCTTCTACTTATGCTATCTTTAATTTATAGCATAAAAGCAAATAACAGATTTGTCAATAAAATTAACCAAAATCAACCACAAGTTATTTTTTTCTCAAATTTAACGGTAATACAACTTCAGGTACTTTCCTGCTATATTTCATCCAGAAGCTTGCTTATAGTTCGCCATACGCCTCTTTGGTTAACATCTGCTTTAACAGTGTGGTCTCCCCGCTGGTTTTAAATTCAGATAACATTTGTAAGGCTCCCTGGTAATTTTTGTTAATTAATTGTAATATATACCCTGAATAATCAACCTGGTTTATCTCCTGTTCCCATATTTCCCTGTCGCCTTTTTGGTAATAAGAAGATTTCATGATTTTTATTAGTTTTTCTTTTTGCGGGCTCATTTCCAAAATATAAAGAAGCGGAAGGTTAATTCTTATATCTTTCGGGGTTTTTCGAAGCCACTTTGGATAACTGCGTTGGAAATAGTTCAACTCTTCCTTTACCTGTCTGGCAATACCCATATAATGTGCAAAATATGCTATTTTTTTCACTTTTTCCTGCGAAACTCCGTTATGCCAGCTTCCCAGTGAACCACACAGGGCCAAAAGTGAAGCGTACCTGTAACTTAATTTTTGAAGATATTTCTTTTTAGCACCCGGGGTATTGTGGCTTAAAGAAGGTTTAATAAACTCCGCTTCTACATACCTGGTAATAACTTCGGACATCCCTTTAATAACCTGGGGAGTTTCGTATGCCAGGGATAAAGCTTCACTAAACAAGTAATCTCCACCCAGCAAATCAGAAACATTTACCGGTATGCTGCCGGCAGGCTCCCTGCCGGCAAATTCATGGGATAAAAGAGCCAGGTGCAAAATTTCCAGGGCGATTGCAACCCGGGTGGCTTCGCGGTTAATCTTTTTAACCCCTTGCAGGCGAGAAGATAACAAAAACAGACCAGAACATATCCTGTTTTGATACAAATACATTATGCTGGTCAAAGAATCTCTAATAGAAGCAGGGGAGCGGGTTACTACTTTTTTTAATTCTTCCTCTATATTTTTATACGGCGCTCCCAGGTGTTTTTCCAGTTCTTCCTGTAAAGAGTCTTTACCAGACCTGAAATGCTCCACTTTGGTATTAAAATCAATAACTTTGCCTTTCATGGTTAAATACACCTTCTGCCAATATGTTTACATTAATTAGTATGATTTAATACAGTGGAGTTTATACGTAAACTACCCCTACTCCCGCTTTCGCTTCGCTTAGAGGCGGGAGAATTCTTAGCAATTTACTTAAAATCACTAAAAATATTAAAAACACTTCAGCCGGGTTTGGCTAACCATGGCGTAACTACCCGGGCCTGATAAATAACTTTATTACGATTTTGCACCGGCACCTCCTTCCAAATTACCGCGGCCCGTTCATGACCAGGTTACAGGCTTGAGCTTATAAACTAACCGGCAAATTGCTCCCGGGAGGTATTATCCAGCTGTTTATTAAGGTCCCTGGCAAAAGTCTCGAGTTTTTGGGCGTAATCTGATAACTCCTTAACTGAAGATGCTTGCTGTTGAGTTGCCGATGCTATATTTTCGCTGCTTGCTTCCAACTCCTCTATCATGGATGCTATTTCCTGAACGTTGTTGGAGACTTTTTGAGTAAAATCGACTATTTCTTTAAAGCTCCGGCCAGTTGCTTCAATGACTTCCGCGCTCGCTTCAGCTTCACCAGTACTGTTTTTTACCTCTTTCACCACGGTTTCCGATTCCACCCTGTTTTCCTCTGCCAGCTGGCTGATTTCCTGGGCCGCCTGCTGCGTCTGTGTGGAAAGTTTTCGAACCTCTTCCGCAACTACCGCAAAACCCCTGCCGTGTTCACCCGCCCTTGCAGCTTCAATAGCAGCATTCAACGCCAATAAATTGGTTTGATCCGAGATTTCATTAATAGTAGTCACCAGTTCCCCTATTTTCTGCACCTTCTGTACAAAAGAACTTACCAGCCCATGAACATGGTTCGCGGCATTTCTTATGTTATTAACTTGCCCCAGAGCATTTTCTGCATTTTTACTGCCTTCCACAGACTGTTCCGTCATGTCCTGGCTTAAAGAAGAAGTTTCACCGGCTCTTTGGGAAAGATTTTGAGTGCTGGAAGAAAGGTCGTTGGTAGTGGAGGCTACTTCCTGTATCGAGGAATCAAGCGTCCGGGAAAATGTGGTGATGCTTTCACTCATACCGGTAACTTCATTGGCTATTTCACGGGACCTTGCTACTACTTCCTCCAGTTTTTGGTGGGCAGCCTCGGATTCATATTCTTTTATCATTAGATTATTAACCAGTTTGCTACTTTGGTGAATCAAGAAAATAACAAAGCCGCATGCCACCAGAAAAGTAACCGGATTACCAATCATTTCCCCCATACTTATATCTTCCAGACCTCGCCCGGGAACCTTCCAGAGAAAAAACATATGGGCGGGAAAAGAAAGTCCCAATGCCACAACTGCCATTACAGTATCGTAATACATGCCGGCCAGGCAAAGCAATACAATCCATACGGCGGTATAATACATTCCCAGTTCCATAAACCACACCAGGACAGATAAAGCCAGCCAACAGGCTAAAAGCAGCACATACTTCCAGTAAGGCCTGTCTTTAAAATAACGGCCCAATACATGTACCACCAGCATTATCAAAAACATGGCACCCATGGCAGGCAAAAAAGAATCCATATCCGTCTGTGCCGCCTCTATCATGTTAGTAAACATGATTACCACAAAAGCAAAAAACAACAACGCCCACAACACCCAAATAACAGTGGAATTGGTTTGACTCTCCTGACCGATATTAAATTTCATTTGCTTTCCCTCCTTCATCCCGGGCAGTTTGTCTATTTTTTAAAATTTCTGTTAAAAACAACAGGAATCCTGCAAATTTTAATGAAAATAATACACAGAACACAGAAAAACGTACGGTTAATACCGTACGTTTTATCACAGTTTTATAATCTCCTTCAGGTATTATAAGCCTTTTAACTTTTTAACTATTCCTTACTCTACCGGCAAGTAGACGGGCTGTTCGTTCAACAACACGTTTTCTATGCGCTCTTCTTCTACCGGTAATTCTTCAGCATCCATAACTGTTTCTTCCAGGGGTATTCTTTCTTCATCCGGATGCGGGTAATCTAGAGTATAATTAACTACCAGGGTGCCGGCCTGAACTTTCAGGGATACGATGTCTATGTAATAACCGCTGGAAGGGCGATCCTTCCATTTCAGAACAATTTCTTCATCTTCTATTTGGTAAGAAATTTCTCCCCCTCTTATCTGGTCTATTTCCTCTTCTTTTTTCGGTAGCTGTTTGCTGTCATCAGGATATGTAACAATAGGAAGTACCACCTCTCCGGGTTGTGGCGGTTCCAGCACATAATTAACATAAAGTATGCCTTCTACAAAGTGCAAATCATCAAGGATGTCTACTGAATACCCGGAGGTAGGCCTGTTGCCCCACTCTACCACCACTTTTTCTTCTTCAATTTTTATTTCTACCTCATCTCTGTCGCTGCTTTCTTCTCCCCTTAGTTGAAAAGCACCGGCAGCATCCTCTCCGGTTGCCAGCACAGCTAAAAGTATAAATAACAACCCCACACACAAAGTAAGCATCCGTATATTTTTCATTTTATCACCCGGCCTGTTTTTCATATTTTAAGTAACGTAATTTAGCAAATACAGACAATTCTTAACTAACCTTCTTATTTTTATAATAAAACAGGCCTGTCCAAAAATCAAGTCAAAATTTTAGCCGATTCCCCGGGCATTTACTGCTAAAACGGGGGTGGGTTCCATTGTCTTCCATTTTCTACAGTTCTTCAGGTTTTACTCTCTTAAGAATATCATTTCTCCGCTCTTGCATTAAATTATAATCCAGGTAATATTCCTTTTGATCATAAGCTTCTTTAAACTGTTCTCTGTATTTCCTGGAACTAAAATACTCCTGCATACGCCTGGATACGGGAAATATTTGCTCCGAAGACTCGTAATCCTGGGGCTCGCCGGTAGATTTATCAATTATAGTTTTGGTTATCATACCCCACGACAAGTCTACCAACGAATAATGACTTAAATCCCTTAATATGGCTTTTAAAATCGCCTCGTGGATTGGGTTAAAAAACCTGAATTTACGGGAATACATGACCGCTCCGTGGAAATGTTCCGGCACGTCCATAAAACCGTCTTTTACCACCTCTTTCGCTACATGGTACATTATCTCCATCAAATAATTCAAGCTTCCCAATCCCGGTTTTTTCTGCCTGGGTAGCTGAGGTTTTTCCGGATCAAAATCTTCAAACGGGTTTTGAGCGTAAAGCCATTCTATTACCACCATATCCAATACAAAAATATCACTGCGTTCTTCAATAAATCGTTTTTCCGGCACAAACCTGGATTCAGAAACTCGAAGGTTAATTAATATATTCTCCGGGGTGTTTTCGCGGTAGTAAATTTTTAAGTGATTAATTAATGCTTCATCAACATTGATTTCCAGGTGAAGTTTATTAAACCCCTTAGACTCCAGGTGTTCCACTAACCCCACAGTTTGCATCAAATTTAATATATCTTCCTTGCTAAATTTCTTTAAAAACTTGACTTCACCTTCAGAATAGTAAGAAGCATTATTAAAACCACTCTCTATATCCAGGTCAGAGAAAGCACCGGAAAGCGCGTTTGACTGATCTGCAGGTTGAAAATACTTAAGCAGGCTCTGCTTGCTTTTCAACTTTTGCCGGCTCCTTTAAATAAATTTTCTTCAAACTTAATATAGCATACACTGTATAATATGGCAATCTATAACTTGCCATTCAGGCATCAACAGCAAAATTTCCCGGAAAGCACGAAAATACCCAGTTAAAATTCCTGATCTATATAACTTAAACAAAAATAACTACCCAAGCAGTGAAAAGTTAGAGGACAAGAAGTAAAGCGCCCCAACTTTAATTCCTCCCAGGGTAGATAAAGGCTTTTCTAAGCCCAATGCCCGGGTAGTATATTATTCCTGGCCTCAAATTACCATAAGCCTGAGTAGTTAAATAAAATAAGGTGGGGATTCAAAAATCCCCACCTGTCCTGGTTTTTGGTGGTCGGAGCGGCGGGATTTGAACCCACGGCCTCCTGCTCCCGAAGCA
>PWGO01000076.1 GCA_003554525.1 Syntrophomonadaceae bacterium
CGGACCTCCCACCCTGGTGGTGGAAATTATCTCCCCCTCCACCAGCCGCAAGGACCGGATACAAAAGCGGAACATCTATCAGAAAGCCGGGGTGCAGCACTACTGGCTGATCCACCCGGAAGAAAGAACGCTGGAGGGTTTTGCGCTGCGAGACGGCGTCTACTCCCTGATCGCTTCCGGGATGGATGAAGATGTGGTGGAACACCCCGATTTTCCGGGGCTTACTATATCCTTGAAAACACTGTGGTAATTAAGGACGTAACTTTTTATCAGGTTATTTATTTTTTATTTCCCTGCGGTTTTCATCTTTTTACCCAGCAGGGTATCATAAGAGGCACAGTAAACAAGAGGCCGTACATGAGCTGGTCGATAAATTCTTTTCCCGCGGCACCAATTACCATGGCAACGGAAGTAAACAGGGCCGCCCCCAGGAGCATGGTGACCAGGAGCAGGGACCAGTTACTGGTGGTAAAGGCACCGGTTAAAGCCAGTAAGGTAAACCCCAGCACCAGGGCCATCCCGGTTCCGAAAATGGTTTTGGCGGCCAGGAAGTGCCATATCCGCATGGGAGTAACCAGGAGGGCGGTAACGGTGCGCTGCAGCACCTCGCTGGAGATAAGAGAGGCCATGGCGAAAGTTTCCATGAGCAGGACAAAAAAAGCCAGCATTGGCTGCAGGTTATCCCGCATCGAGGCCAGCCCGGCGCGGTCCGGTCCAAGTATGATTTCTTCTTCTTCCGAAAGCTCTACTGGAAGATCACGGCCGGCCAGTTGCCAGCTTATTTCGCGAACCAGGCTTTCCATGGTGTGCCTTATTTCTTCCGGCACTGCGGCGTCGGAAAATACTGTTACCGTGGCTTTTTTGCCGCCCACCACATCACCAATAAAATTTCCGGGAAAAGAAATGCCGATATCTACATCCAGCTTGCTGATGTACGGGTAGAATCACCCTGTTTAGTAGGCTTTATACTCTTATTTTATCATAAGGGGTAGAAAAAATGACTAAATAAATAATGGTTTATTTGGGGTATTTGTGTTTCGTTGTTTTACCTTGAAAACAGTATCACAGCGTGGTGGTAAAATGAGTAATATAGTGTAAGAGGATACCGGGGTATGGTTCTTCTGTGTACTACTCTTGAAAGGGAAAGGAGTAGTTTATGAGAGTTTTGGTTACAGGTGGGGCTGGATATATCGGCAGTCACACCGTTAGACTGCTCGGTGAAGCTGGCCATGAAGTTACCGTATACGATAATTTAGAGCGAGGACACCGGGAAGCAGTGCGCGGTTTTAATTTAATAACAGGGGAGGTGAATAACACCGGAAAATTAAGAGAAGTACTGAGTCGGAATAGCATAGACGCAGTAATGCATTTTGCCGCTTATGGGCTGGTGGGCGAATCAGTAAAGCGTCCTGACCTGTATTACCGGAACAATGTAATAGCTGGTTTAACGCTGCTGGAAGAGGTGGTCAAGTCCAGAATCAAATATCTAATTTTTTCTTCCAGTGCCGCAGTCTACGGAGAACCCGAAGAGTTACCTGTTAAGGAGAATCATATTTTACGACCTGTAAATCCATACGGCGAAACCAAAATGATACTGGAGAATGCTTTAAATTATATTCACAAAGCGTACGGGCTAAAATTTATTTCCCTGCGCTATTTTAATGCGGCGGGGGCAAGCCCACAGGGAGATATTGGAGAAGACCATGAACCCGAGACTCACCTGATCCCGCTGGTTTTACAAGCTGCCCTGGGTAAAAGGGACGGGATAACGATTTATGGCGATGATTACCCCACCCGCGACGGATTTGCAGTCAGGGATTTTATTCACGTAGATGACCTGGCCCGCGCCCATGTTTTGGCATTGCATGCTCTGGAGAGGAAAGTAGCCTCCAGTATCTACAATTTGGGTAACGGGAAGGGACATTCCATTCGGGAGGTTATTAAAGCATCGGAAAAAGTAGTAGGCCGAACTATACCTTATAAACTGGCTCCGCGGCGCAAAGGAGATCCTGCGGCACTTGTTGCTTCACCGGAAAAGGCGGAGAGGGAACTGGGGTGGAAGCGCCGGTATGCAAGCCTGGAGAGTATTATTGAAACGGCGTGGAAGTGGCATAAAGAAAGGCCGGACGGATACAGGTAAAGCTCAGACATGTATTTACACAACAAGTACACAGTACAGTAAACCAGGATTTGTCTAGTAGTTAATAAGGTCAGTCTCGGGCATCCAGACCATAAATAGATTTTCCCTTAATAAAAGTCCTTTTCTTTCTAAAAAACGAAGAATATTGCCGGTTGCTTGAGTTAAAGAAACTATAATTCCATCGATTTTTCTGGTCCGGTATAATGTATAAGCCTTGTAAGCATTTTCACGGGACTGTTCTAAAAAGTCCACGTTTAAATAGATGTTATTGTGCTCCAGGTTATTTTTGTAAAATTTATAGTGGTTGTGGTTGCCCAACAGCAACAATTCCGGTTTCCTGTTTAGGCGGTTAAGCCTGAGCAAGGCAATGTTTTTGAAGGTGCTGATCAAGACTTCTTTTATTGTATTTAATTTATTGCTGTGTGCCAGGGATTTTTTATGAATTCTATACTGGTACAGTACTTCTGGCACCCTGGAAATTTCGCCTACTTCAAACATCCTGGTCCAGAGATCGTAATCGTAAGCAATTTTAAAAGCGGGATCATATCCTCCTGTCTTTTCATACGCTTTTTTTAAAAACAACCCGCTGCCATTGCAGATGGGAGTCCTGAAAAACTGATGATTTTTAAAATCGCTCTTGTGGTTAAAAAAAGATTCTTCAAATATAAGGTGACCCTGCTCGATTCTTTCTTTTCCGGTTATACATTTAACTAAAGAACCTACGGCTACAAGAGAGGGATCCGAGTTTATGTATTGTAGCTGTCTTTGCAGCCGAAGTTTACTGCTAATATCATCGGCATCCTGCAGTGCAATCCATTTACCTCTTGCTTCGTTAATCCCCCTATTCAAGGCATAGGCAGCTCCGTTATTCTTCTTTAAATGAATAACTTTGACCCTGGGATCTTTTATACGGTCTAAAATATATTTGGTTTTATCATGGGAGCCGTCATTTACAATAATGTATTCGAAATGCTGAAATGTTTGATTTAATATGCTTCCAGTGGCTTCTTCAAGATAGTCTTGCCCGTTATACACTGCTGTAACGACTGATATTTGCACCAAAAATACCTCCCGTAAACTAATCCTAAACACGGTTTTTTAACCTTAGTAATAGCTTATTCAACCTGTAGTAACATGTGTATGCTGCAATTACAAGTTAATAAAATATTCAGGGGCACCAATTTCATTTTTAAACGTATAATACTTATTAGAAAAATTGCTGCTGATGGCCTAAATATAATTATATGAAAATATGATGAAGGTGATATTGTGAAATGTGAATGCCATGATTATATTAATCAAATGATTAGCCCGGAAAAGGTCCTGGATCACGTGGAGGCTTCTTTAAAAGAAAAAAAAAGCCTGTCACTGGTTAGATTCGGGCATGGGGAGATTTGTCACCTTAGTTGGCCGTTTAATAAAGATTTTGTTCTTGATTTTGAGTATTGGAGATTGTATGCCGGTTTTCATGAACCTCCGGAAAATGTTTACCCCAAATTACTGGAGGCATTAAATGAAACTGATATTGCCGGGCTTCCACCTGAAGATGATTGGGATAACCCCCTGTGGGACGATCGAATGTGCAAGGTATTACATTACTTTGATACTTCCCCTAAAATGGTTAGCTCTTCTTACATTTCACAGAATTTGATCTGGAATGAATGCTTTTGGGCACTGTTAAGGGAATACAGATTGTGTTTGATCGGTCGCAGAGCCTGTGAAGGGGTAAAAGAGTTTAATGAAAAAGGAGTAGAAGTTACTGAAGCTGTGGGGCTTGAACCAAATGAACTGGAGCAGTCACATTCTTATCTGAGCAGTAAAAAGGATTGGGATATTGCCCTTGTGTCGGCAGGCTACCCTGGCAAATTAATCACCCCAAAATTATCAAAGACCACAAAACGGGTGGTAATTGATTTTGGTCATTCTTTAGATCTGTTGATCGAGGGCGAAGAAATAGATTGGGATCAGCTCATATATGACTGGCATAATAATAGCAACCCTTACAGATAAGGAAAGGTGTCTAATTATGATGGAAACGATTCATATCGTCACTCTTAGTAACAACAGCTACGCCGTTCATTTAGCAACCATGCTGTTTTCTTTGTTTGAAAACAAATTGCCCGAAACCCGATACCAGATTTATATTATTGATGGAGATTTATCCCGGGAGAATAAATTCAAACTAAACATACTCCTGCAATACTATAATACTTTCCCTGTGTATTTAAAAGTAGACAAAAAGTTATACGTAAACTGTAAAGCATGGGGCCATGTAAGTCGGGAAGCATTTTACCGGATATCGATACCCGACATTTTAGACCAAAAAATTGAAAGGGCCCTCTACCTGGATAGCGATATGATTATAAAAGGTGATCTCCAGGAGTTGTGGCACAATGAGAAACTGGAGCATTATTTTCTGGGGGCTGTAGAGGATCCTGTTAATTTTGCCGGGATAACACTACCAAAAGGCTACCGGTATTTTAATTCGGCCGTTCTGTTAATGAATCTTGAGATGTGGAGAAAAAAGAATATCTCAAGCAAAGTCCTGGAATTTATTAACCAAAACCCTGAAAAAATCAAGTGGTGGGATCAGGACGCTCTCAACGCGGTATTGTATGATAAATGGCTTCCTCTGGATTACAAGTGGAATTATCAGGTATATAGAATGGGGCATATGAATATTGAGCCGGTAATTATCCACTTCAATACTGATGTAAAACCGTGGAACGGTGAAACTTATCTAAAAGAGGAGTACTTTTATTATAGAAACAGGTTGGACTGGGCAAAAGTTCATCTTTAAGTGTTTAATAATTATGAAATTAAATGCTTTATTCAAAAACAGTTTACTGCTGTCACCATTTTTCTTCAACAACGTATTATGACTGTGAGCAGTGTAATAAATGGGGAAAGACATATGGAAGGGAATACAGTTGGTGTGGTCGGCGAAGCTGGCCATATTGATCTGGTTCAGGCAGCCTGTCTTGCTTCCCTGGGTTATCACCTTTTGAAGACTTCCGGTATTATTTACGAGGGGGTAGGTATATGAGGTGCCTGGTGACCGGTGCTGCTGGTTTTGTAGGTTCTCACCTGTGCAGTGAACTGCTGGAACATAATGGTAAGGTGTGGGGTGTCGATGATTTAAGCAAAGGCAGGCAGGAAAGAATAGCAGAGCTAATGGAAAATCCTGATTTCATTTTTGTTAACAATTCTATTGGCGAAAGTGCGGCCTTGAGTGCAATCGTAAAGGAAGTGGAGGTGATATACCACCTGGCTGCGGTTGTCGGCGTTAAACAGTACGTAGAAGATCCCGCCAGGGTGGTGGAAGCCAACGTCTGCCAGACGGCTCACCTGTTAAAACTGGCCTGGCAGTACGGCAAAAAGGTGCTCTTTACTTCTACTTCCGAGGTTTACGGAAAAAACAAGGAACTGCCTTTTGTGGAGAATGCAGATCGACTGTACGGTCCTTCCGATAAAGACAGGTGGTCTTACGCCATCGCCAAAAGTGCTGCCGAGCACCTCTGCCTGGGATACTCCCGGAAAGGTTTGCCTGTAGTAATTGTGCGCTATTTTAATGCCTACGGCCCCCGGGCGGACAGTTCCTCCTACGGTGGAGTGGTTACCAGGTTTATTTCCCAGGCTCTTAGGGATGAACCTTTAACCGTGCACGGAGACGGATGCCAGACCCGCTGTTTCACTTATATAGACGATATAGTTGACGGGACAGTAAAAGCAGGGCACGTCCCGGAAGCGGAAGGCAGGATAATTAACCTGGGTAGCAAGAGAGAAACAAAAATTAAAGATCTGGCGGAGATGATCTCGGAAATTGCCGGAGGTAAAAAGATAGTGTATCAACCCTACCGCGAATTTTACGGTCCATACTACGAAGATATACCCAGGAGGGTGCCCGATCTTTCAGTTGCGGAGCAGGTGCTGGATTATTATCCCCAGGTACCGTTGGAAACCGGGTTAAAAAAGACCCTGGAATGGTACAAAAGCGAACAAGATTTCATATAAATAAAGTAATGTTTATATTCAGGGGGCTCTTATGACGGGAGCAGACACTTCACTCTTCAGTGTAATAATAGCTACCAGAAACCGGGCTGATGCACTAAAACGTTGCCTGCAAGCCCTTGACCGGCAGGAAGAATCCGGCAAGCCCTTTGAAGTTATAGTGGTAGATGACGGTTCTACTGACGGTACAGAAACAAGTGCAAAGAATAATTCTTATAAATTTCCCCTGAAGTACATCAAGCAGGAAGCCAGGGGACCTGCAGCAGCCCGCAATACAGGGTTAGAAAAAGCCTGCGGAGATATTGCCCTGTTTTTAAACGACGACTGCCTGGCTATACCCGGCCTTTTAACCCGCCACCGGGTAACCCACCCGGGGCAGTATGAGTGCACAGTTCTGGGCAGGATAGAGTGGGCTCCGGAATACGATGCCGATCCCCTGCTTAAAGAGCTGGTTGACAAACATTACTTTCCCTATTATCAAATTGTAGACAGGGAGGAAGTAAGCTTTGCCTATTTTATTACCGGTAATCTTTCTGTGCCGCTGCAGAAGGTAAAGGAAGCAGGGGGGTTTGATGAAAGGTTTAGCGAGGCTGCCTTTGAAGACATTGAACTGGGTTACCGCCTGGATAAAATGGGGCTGAACATGAAGTATGACCCCGAAGCCCTGGCATACCACCTTCATGACCTGGATTTTAATGCTTTGTTTGACCGGCAGCAGAAGGTTGCTTACTGGTTGAATGCTTTCCTGGAAAAACATCCGGAAGCCCAAAAGTTATACCCCGGGGCAGATTCCGCCCCGGGGCTACCCGTTTACAACCGCTCCTGTCTGGAGATGATACTGCGTTATGCCAGCTACCGGGGCCTTAAATCCTGGCCTTAACTAAAAGAGGGGTTGTTGTCAACTCTTAAACTCCCAATTTCTAAACAGTTTTAACCCCGCCCAAATAATTATTGCTAAAAATAAAACAGCCAGGAGGGGAACCAGTATAGACAATATCGCCATAACTATGGAGTAAACGGTTTCCACAATTGAAAGCA
>PWGO01000058.1 GCA_003554525.1 Syntrophomonadaceae bacterium
ATCAAACGCGCGCAGCGGCTGAAGATAAGCCGCGGCAACTGTTTGAGCAGGCTTTAGCCTGCGAGTTTTGCCGCGGCCTGAAGCCGCGAGCACGGAACATTTTATGCGCAAAGCAGCGAGCAAAGGTATAACACAGACCCGAGGCGCCCCTGGTGCTTATTAGAGGTTAGTGGTTAGTGGTTAGAAAAAAAAAGACTTCCTTCAAAAAGTAAGACGAAAGAGGCAAGATATACAAGAAGTAAGATAAAAGACCACCTTTCAAGAAGCAAGAAACAAGAGGCAAGATAAAAGATATAAGAGAAAAGACCCCCCACCTTTAATTCCTCCCCCCACCAGCTGATTGTTATACACTTGACACCGGTAAGAGTCTTTTTGCTTTTCTCGTCTTTTACTTCTAACTTCCGACCTCTAACTTCCGACCTCTAACTTCCAACTCCAACTCCAAACTTCTAAGCAAACCTGTTTTAAGCCTTGGCTCTGGCTTCATGAAACCGGAACCGGAACCCTTAGTCCTGGCTAACTCCTTTCATATCCTCGTTTATCTTTACCGCCTGGTTAAATTCCCGCAGCAACGCACGGGATATGTTCTGCCAGTGGAACGAAGCAACTGTCTGCCTGATGGCTGCAGGGCTTAGTTTTTCTTCCCGGCTTATCATAAGGTGTAACTTTTGGGCCATCTCCCTTGCAGAAGCCTTATCCAGGACAAATCCTGTTTTCCCCTGTTTGATAATTCTCCTGACATCACCCACATCGGTGGAAACTACCGGGGTCCCGCAGGACAACGCTTCCAACACCACCATGCCAAAGCTTTCGTAGTAAGAAGATACTACGGTAACATCTGCTGCATTATAATAATAAGGGGTATTTTCGTGTTCTATCCTCCCTCTAAAATGCACATAATTTTCCAGGGAAAGCTCTTTGCATTTCTCTTTTAATTCTTCACTGTAAGTGCTGTTTTCATTGCCCTCGCCCAGTATGATCAATGAAGGCCTTTTCTGCGGGGGGAAATACTTTAAAGCTTCAATAAGGCGCTCTAAACCTTTTACAGGCTCAAGCCTTCCCACATACAACACCAGGGGAGAAGCTTTTAAATTAAGCATCTTTTTAGCCCTTTCCTTCTCCATGGGCCGAAAAGATTCCAGGTCGACTCCACAGGGAACTACCCTCACCTTGTGATGAGCTTCAGGGTCAAAATACTCCAAAAAATTTTCTTTTTCCCTCCAGGAAGGAAGCAAAACCAGGTGGCATTTTTCTAATAGACTTTTTTCCGAATACAGCCGTATCAAGGGCTCCTGCTCCTTTAAACATACCCTGTTCTTTACTTCTCCCAGGGTATGGTACATCAGGACATGAGCTGCCTCCCACCAGTCCTGCAAGTATTCGCCAACCAGGCCGGAAAGCCAGTAATTACTAAAAACCAGGTCGTAATTCAGGTTATGCAGGCGCCGGAACCCTTCTATTTCACTGGAAAACCTTTCAACGTAAGTATTCAACTCCTCTTTGGGCAGCTCTTTTTTAGGTCCGGCTTTAATATGCACCAGCCGTACGTTTTTTCCCAACGGCTGCACTGCTTTTACTGCAGTACCGCTATCCCTGGTAAATATATCTACCCGGTGTCCCATTTCACCCAACTGGAGCGAGATTTCCCTTATATAAACGTTCATCCCACCGGTATCCCGGGAACCGGTTTTTCCCCTAGGGCAAGTATGCATACTAAGTACAGCTATTCGGTAAACTGGCTCGGACAACTGCAACTCTCCCTTCTAGTAATACTATAACCGGAACTGAAGCCGGTAAGTAGGAACTTCAACCCCTCCCAATCTATACTTGTATTCTTCTCCGCCTTTTAAAAAGTTAAAATAACGTCGCCCCAACTCAATACTGTGTTTAATCATAAATACTTTAGACAGAAGACCAGGGCTCAAGTGAGAAAAAGAGGTTTGATACCCGCTATTGTACAAATATACCGTATTACCGTAATCAAAGCAAGCTACCACTGCGGCATACTCCCCTGCAATTTTAAGCACACCCAGCTTTGCCATCCCTTCGACAGCCATAAAAGAAAGCAGCGAATAAAAAAAATTTTCGCGCCCATGGGTTAAAAACCTGCTTTTGTCCACCCTGCTGTTTTTAAACAGCTTTAAAAACCGGGGCAAAAAATCTATAACCTCGGAAGGCTCTTTAAGCACCAGGTATTCGACTTCTCCCGCTTCTTCCAGCCTCCTTACCTTTCTCCTTACTTCATGTCTCTGCTTCTTGCTCAACAAATACAGGTAATCTTCCCAGGATGAAGGAAGCTCCCTTTCCAAAATCACCTCTTGGGGATAACAGCTTATTTCTGCTCCCATTGCTAGTGAAGCACGTTTTAAACTCAAAAATGAAGGGGAGTCTGCACGCATGGAAATTACCTGCATGCTGTTTATCTTTTCTCTTTTCAGTTCACTTAAAAGTGCAGTAAAATAGTTCTCTTCCCTGGCTTTATTAATAGTAAAATCCTGATAATCACAAACCTCCCCGCTCCCCGCCGGAAAAACGCAACCCTCTTTTATTACCAGGGGAGCCAGACCCAGTAGCTTTTCTTCTTCCCAGAAAGAACGCAAAAAAAGCCCGGCCTCACTTCCTAAATTCTCCCACCAGGCTTTTATAAAAGGAGGAGTTGTAAATGGAGAAGGCCAGTTCAATTCTTTCTTCTCACGCCAGTAATTAAACAGGCTGTTTATATCTTCTTTTTTTGCCTGGCTTTCCAAAAGCAATTTATCTACCTTCCTTCCCATTCTGCAGGCCATCCAGAAAAGCATCAATACTTTCAGCCAACGAACTGGAGTTGTAACCCCCTTCCAGGGCGGAAAATACCCTGCCGTCACACTCCCTGAGGGCAAAATTACCAAGTAATTTCCCAATTTCACGGTAATCCTCCGTGGTCAGCATACCGCCCCAGTCACGTGCATGCCGGTCAAAACCAGCCGAAACAGCCAGCACATCGGCAGAAACGTCTCCAAGAAAAGTTGAAAGCTCATTTAAGTACTCACGGCGATTTCCGTACCTCCCGTGCCAGTAAATCACCGAGGGGTTGTTTTTAAATATATCCCTGGTCCCGTCTCCAAAGTGAAGGTCGAAATCTACTACCAGTACTTTTCTTACCGACTCCGCAGTAGTATCCAGCAGCGCAGCTACAGCAGCAGCTACATTGTTAAAATAACAAAAGCCCCAGCAGGAATTCCTTCCCGCATGGTGCCCCGGCGGGCGGCACAGGGCAAATGATGTTTCCCCCTCCATGGAGTTAAACGCGGCATCCCGGGTTGCACCCAGGGCAAGAAGAGCGGTCTGGTAGAGCATTTCCCCTTCCCAGGCAATACGTTCCAGGTGCTCACTGTCGTGCACCCGGAGAACTTCTTCCGGAGTGCCGGGTGTAGGCTGCACAAAAGAATAATTTTCCTCCAGAAGGTTTACGGAAGGCTCCAGCCTGCCGGGGGAAGCGGCAGGATCCGGGGCATAGTGCTGTAAAAAGTCACGGTGAAAATAAACTACCGTCATCTTAACCATCTCCTCCCTGATCCGGTTTGGGAACTCTCCGGGCATCCCTATATCCCTCTGCGGGTTATTTTATCATATTTGTCCTCCAGGCAACACTCCAAAAGCAGTTAATTTTAAGGGTTAAATTAACCTTTGCCACCAACCCCACCCGGCCCGGCTGTACAAACTATTTTAATTGACAACCGGCCGGTAAAAAGGTATGGTTAAAACAAGGCAATTAACCGCCCTGCATTTATCAGGGAAGGAGTTTTTCGATGACTGAAGAAAACTGGGTAATAATTGTAGAAGCTCTCAACGATACTGAAGCAGAAATTATCAAGGGGTTGCTGGAGTCCGCCGGCATCCCTGTTAAATGCAGGGACGCCAATCCCTACACGGGAGCCATGCGGGTAATCGGCGGCCTGGCCTATGAAATAAATATTCTGGTACCGGAAAAATTCCGGGAACATGCACAAGAGGTTTTGCGCAAGGCTACAGAAGACGAGCAGTAATTTTTTCTTCTTACAAAAAGGCTGCCTCTAATAGAGAGGCAGCCTTTTTATTGCATTTACATTCGGGCTTCTTTACGGCTCTTTAGACCACTTACCTGGCAGCTGCAGTTCCTTTTCCGGCAGTTGCAGCTGTAGCCTTGGGCTCACTGAAAGAAGGACGCTTGGTCATCTTTTCAATAAGCGGGACAAAGGCGTTCATGATCAGGATAGCAAAAGCCACGCCTTCTACAGCCGGGGTAAGGAACCGGAATACAATAACCAGGACCCCGATGACAATACCGAATATTATTTTACCTTTATCGGTAATGGGGCTGGTTACCCAGTCAGTAGCCATAAAGAAGGCACCCAGCATTACCCCGCCCAGGAGTATCTGATTCACCGGGTTTTCCATAAACAGAATAGAAAGCACAAACACGGTAGCTATCATGGTAGCGGGAATCCTCCAGCTAATATGGCCGCGGTAAAGCAAGTAAGCCCCGCCGATTATTACCATTAACGGCGAAACTTCCACAAGCGCTCCACCGTCATTCCAGGCCAAAAGCTGCAGGATAGACATATCTGCACCCTGGTGCGACATGGCCAAGGGAGTACCCTGGGTAACTGCGTCTACTCCTCCGGCATAAATACCCGCATCCTGGAACAAGGGTCTTAAAGAGTAAAACAGAGAAGGTATCAGGAATACCGATACTCTTCCCAGCAGCGCCGGGTTAAAGCGATTCAAGCCCAGGCCGCCTACCAGTTCTTTACCAATTCCCACACCTATAAAGGTGGCCAGTGCCGCTATCCACCAGTCTACGGCAGGAGGCAGGCACAGCGCCACCAGCAAACCCGTTAACAGGGCACTGAAATCGTTTAAACTGGGCTTTTTGTTGAAAGCCTTCCTAAACGCCACTTCTGTAAGTGCCGCAGCTATCAGGCATACTACTATGGTAAGCAGTGCACTTCCCCGGTAGTAAAGAATCGCGAAGATGGTAACCGGGAGTAGTGCAATTATAACGTCAAGCATGGCCTTTGACACACTATCTTCCGCTTTAAGGTGGGGAGGCGGTGTATAAGTCAATTTAGTCATGGATTCTTTTCACTCCTTTCAAATACTTATCGCTTCTGCAGTTTCTCAACTTCCGGCTTGGCCCGCTGAACCAAATGCACTATAGGACGGGCCGAAGGGCATATATAAGCACATATGCCGCACTCTATGCAGTCCATTATATCCCACTCCAGGGCTTCTTCGTGCATACCAGCTTCTGCGCAAATACTAATTTCGTTGGGATACAAAAGCATGGGGCAGTGCTCCACGCACTTGCCGCAGCGTACACAGTTCATGTAGGTCATCTCTTCCCGGACCATTTCCGGTGGAAGAACTACTACCCCCGTAGTGCTCTTTACCAGCGGCACATTGAGTTCTGATTGAGCCAGGCCGGTCATGGGACCTCCCATAACTACCTTGGTCCCTTCCAGGTCTCTTATGCCGCACTGCTCGATAATATGTTCCAGGGGAGTGCCTATCTTGATAATATAGTTGCCCGGTTTGGGAACCTTGGGACCGCTAACAGTAACAATCCGCTCGATTAACGGTTTGTCATGAACAGTAGCTTCGTAGGCAGCAACTGTGGTTCCCACGTTGCGGACAATACATCCCAGGTCAGCAGAGCGGGCCCCCCTGGGTACATCCCTGCCGGTTGCAGCCTTGATCAGGTGAGACTTGAAACCCTGCGGGTATTTTACTTCCAGGGGTATTACTTCCATATCCTTGCGGTTCTTTATTTTCTCCGAAACCGCTTCAATTGCATCGGGCTTGTTTACTTCAATCCCCATAAGGACTTTGCTGGCCCCGATGCTTTTCATCATCAATTCAGCACCTTTTACCAGCTCTTCCGCCTTTTCCACCATCAGGCGATGATCACAGGTAAGGAAAGGCTCACATTCGGCGCCGTTTAGCAACAATGTATCAACCGGCTGCCTGGGACTGGTCTGGACGTGCGTGGGCAGTCCGGCCCCTCCCATGCCGGCTACACCGCCTTCCCGGACACATTTGCGATATTCCTCTACGGAAACACTGTCCGGATCGCGGACCTGCTTCATTTCAAACTCCTGAGGTCCATCATCCGCTTCTATAACCACACAGTCCTCCTTGCCGCCAGTTGGAACAGTACGCGGTTCAACTGCTTTCACCGTACCGGATATACTGGCATGGACCGGTGCGCTAAAAAACTCATCGGAATCCCCAATTTTCTGCCCAATTTTAACCTTATCTCCTTCCTTCACCAGCGGCTTGCAAGATGCACCCGAGTGCTGGAGAAGGGGAATAATCACTTCAGCGGGGGCGGACATCTTTTCAATAGGCTTATCTTCGGTGTAATTTTTGTAATGGGGAATATGCGCCCCGCCTTCAAAAGTCCTTACTTCCATTATCACACCTCCCGGTTACAGTTTGGTCAATCAATCTAAATTAGCTGCTTTTACCTTCTATCTTATTGCTCCTGGAACGATTGGACCAGAGACCAAATGCTATGGCTATAACCACGATTACCCGCAGCGGTTTGAACACGGAATTCCATACACGTGTCGACAAGGGCACGCTCGGGTCTTCCGGTAAATTGTATTTATCCGGCTCATCTTCCAGCACGTATACCATCCTCATTCCGCCTACTTCATCCAGGCCGTATACGCTTGCTTTAGGGTTACCGTTGGCGTTTAGCTCGTCGGCGCGTTCCTGTGCTGCACCCCTGATATAATCCAGGTCTCCGGTTATAATAGCATCGGTAGGGCACGCTGCGGAGCAGGCGGGTTCCATACCGTTAACCTGGCGATCGTAACAGAAAGTGCATTTTTGAGCCACGACATTTTCCTGCCTGTCAAATGCCATAACTCCAAAGGGGCAGTTGGCCACACAGTAATTACAGGAAATGCATTTGTTCTCGTCTATGCGCACCGTACCCAGGTCAGTTTTTTCAATAGCTCCAACGGGACAGGAATAAATACAGGCCGCGTCTTCGCAGTGCATACAACTATTCCTGGCAAATCGCCACTGGAGGACTCCATCTTCATCCTCGTATTCGTTGAAAATCACCTTCATCCAGGTGTTGGCAGAAAACCGGGGAGGGTTTTCGTAACTACCCTCAAAGGTAGTTTTCTCTGCCGGCAGCTGGTTCCA
>PWGO01000190.1 GCA_003554525.1 Syntrophomonadaceae bacterium
CGAATGCAGAGTTTGTTCCATATCTTCCCCGGACATAATCCTGCAGAAATCTCTTTTTGCTTTTTCCTCCAGCCCTTCAGGAACTATCTTTTCTATAAAATTGCTGCCAATTAACCCTTCCCTTTCATGACCAGTAATATCACCCAATTTATCATTCACATTTATTATAATTCCATCAGCGTTTTTGAGTTCCATCCCTACAGGGGCATTAGTAAATATTTTCCTGTACTGTTCCTCTCTCACACTCAATTCTTCTTTAAGTTTTTTTCGTTCTGTGATATCTCTAACAAATTCCACCACACCTGTGATCTCACCCGCATCATCATCCATCATAGGATATGCATAAAATTCCAGATAATTCTCTCCCTCATGTTCTGAAATAGAAACGATTTCATTTTCCACTTTTCCGCTTTCCATGGAGCGCAGTACAGGACAGTTAGTGCAGGGTTGTTTTTTATCGCGATAGACCTGATAGCATTTTTTACCTTCCAGGGCACATTTTTTCTATACCAATCATGTATGGTGCTGTTGCTATATCTTACAGTTAAATCAGTTTTATCCAGCCATTCTCTACTCTTATAATTTATCTCTATTATCTGCATATCTTCATTCAGGAGAAAAGCCATCTTTGGAATGGATTTGAAAAAAATAATATATTATCCCCACAACTTCCTGGATTGTCTGTGATAAATATCCCTCCCGGATGATCTCAAGCCGATATATTATTTCAAATTTTTTCAGGCAAATATCATACTTAGCATATAACCTGAAAACCATATGTTAATGTTATTACAAAACAGCGCTGAATGCAACTATTTACATATTAATACAAAAATGTCGATTGAAATAGTATGTTTAGTGAAGGCTTATACTGGCCATCGTGGCGATTTCGGCCCCGGGCCTCTTCGGTGTTAGCTTTATGTGGTCCTGTCCGCCTTGCCGGCTCTTCTGAGCTAGCTCTCGAACTCCTCTATCACGCCGATCCTATCATCCCCCTTTTCTGTAAGCTCTCTGCCGTCTTTGGATAAAGCAACGAGATCGGCGTTTTTTGCAGTGAATCTCTGCCTTATCATGGGATAATATAGGGTTATGTTCGTTGGTTCTTCTCCAAAAAAGTCGGTGAAATTGCCATATATTATAAACTGACAGAGCTGCTTACTCCTCTAATTGCTGGTTTTTATAAGGAGTTGGAAGTTTGGGTGTTTACTTTTCTCTGTATTCTGCAATTAAAGATGCTAATAATATGCCTATGTGTGAGTAATTAGGGGCGGTTTCTACCAGCGGAAATGGATAAGAACCATGTAAAATTCTTTACTTATAGGCCGAAATTATTCTGTTACAATACTGTATGTATTGCAAATTACTTTAGTAATATAACATAGCAAATACAAAAATAATTGAGCTACCAAACAGCTTCAGTCCGGATTGAGTTAAAGTGATTATTTTTTAAAATTTTCTGCAAGTTATTTTAACCGGTAAAATTATAGATCAAATTAAACACATAAAGCAAGGAGGTGAAATAATGCAGAAGGAGGACACGGATATCCTGCTGGAAATGGCTCATGATATCCAGGATACCTATGGTTATATTCCCGAAAAAGAAATTGCTGAACTGGCAGAGAAATTGTCGGAATCCCGGGCCACAATTTACGGTGCTCTGGAATTTTACTCGATGTTCTATACTGAACCCACGGGCAAATATATAATCAGGATATGTGACAGTATTTCCTGTTATATGAATAATTCCAATGAAGTTTTGGAAGCAGTGCAGGATTATCTGAAGCTGGAAGCAGGAGAAACTTCTGATGACAAACTATTTACTCTGGAAGTTGTTGAGTGCCTGGGACACTGTGGTGAAGGCCCGGTAATGATGGTCGATGATAGACTGCATACCCAGATCAGCCCCGGTAGGGCTGTGGAAATTTTATCAAAACTCCATTGAGGAGGTGAAGACATGTTGCAGGAAAGAAAATTTCTTAAAGGACCAGAATTGCGCGATATTGATGATTATGATTTCCCCGGATTTCAAAAAGCTCTGGAAATGGGGCCGGAGGCCATTGTTGAAGAGATCAGCAAATCCGGCCTGCTGGGCAGAGGAGGTGCTGGTTTTCCCACCGGTAAAAAATGGGAGCTGGCCTACCAGGAAGAAGGAGAAAACAAATATATTATCTGTAATGCCGACGAGGGAGAACCCGGCACCTTCAAAGATAGATATCTGCTGGATGAAAGAACTTTAAAAGTACTGGAAGGGATAATGATCGGGGCCTATACAATTGACGCCGATACGGGCTATATCTACATCAGGGGGGAATATTCCCGACAAATTGAGATTCTTGAAGAAACTTTACAGAAAGCCCGCAAAGCAGGGATCTTGGGGGAGGATATTTTAGGATCCAATTTCAGCTTTGATATAAAGCTTGTCAGAGGAGCAGGCTGTTATGTATGTGGAGATGAAACCTCTCTTCTCAACTCGCTGGAAGGTATGCGTGGCAGTTCTCGCAGTAAACCCCCTTACCCCATAAGCAAAGGTCTTTATGGCTGTCCAACCCTGGTCAATAATGTCGAGTCTCTGGCCTGTTCTGCCGAAATATTAAATCAGGGAGCGGAAAAATTTGCCTCGATGGGAACAGAAGAAAGTTCTGGCACCAAACTTGTTTCTCTCAGTGGAGATATAAATTTTCCTGGAGTTTACGAAGTGGAATTTGGCAGCGCCTCTCTGCAGGAAATAATTGAGGATTTGGGGGGAGGCTCACAGCAGGGACAGGAGATTAAATTTATCATCCCCGGAGGCCTCTCTACCCCGATTGTACCGTCTGATAATTTACAAGCTGAATATTCCTATGAAGGGCTGCAGCAGGCCGGCTCTAGTGTAGGTTCCGGAGGGATGATGGTAATCAGCACCGCCCAGGAACTAAGCGATATACTCACCAGGATTGCCAGATTTTATATGGATGAGTCCTGCGGTACCTGCCTGCCCTGCCGGGAAGGCAATAAACAGATATATAGGATAATTTCGGAAGCAAAATACGCCGGGCTGACAGTCGACCGGTTGAATTTGATTCAGGATATTGGTGATACCATGCAGGAAGCCGCCCGCTGTGGACTGGGACGTAGTGCTCAGCTTCCCATCGGCACAATTTTGTCTGAATACAAAGAGGAATTAATCGAGGGGGGAAATTTACCATGATAAATCTCACCGTTGACAATAAAGAGGTCACCGTTGAACCCAATTCCACCATTCTGGAAGCGGCCAGCAAAGTGAATGTCAATATACCCACTCTTTGTTTTTCTGATGACCTGACCGTCTATGGAGGCTGCCGTCTATGTGTGGTGGAAGTGGAAGGTTCAGATAGATTAAGACCCGCCTGTAATACCAGAGCCCGGGAAGGTATGGAGGTTAAAACTCATTCCCCGCGGGTAAGGGAGGTAAGGAAAACCCTATTTGAATTGATAATTGCCTCCCATGATATCAGCTGTGAGCTTAACTGCCTGATCTGCAACCGCCAGAACAGCTGTCAGCTCAAAGATGTAGCAGAAGATATAGGAATTAGTCGCATGTGTTTGACCCCGGGCGCAGATGAGGAGAGAGAAAGCGATCACTCCAGCCATTCCGTGGTACGGGAGCCAAATAAATGCATAAACTGTGCCCGCTGCATTAGAAAATGTGAAGAAATTCAGGGCGTAGGAGTTTTCGCTCAGGCCAGCAGAGGCCCGGAAACTAAAGTAACCACTTTTAAAGATAGAGGAATGGGTAATGTAGAATGTACAAACTGCGGTCAGTGCGTGGTTTCCTGTCCCACCGGAGCCCTGCATGAAGTATATCACATGGACCAGGTATGGGAATCTCTTTATGATGAGCAAAAACACGTAATTGTCCAGACAGCTCCCTCCGTTCGGGTAGCGCTGGCGGAGTCTTTTGGCGAAGAGCCGGGGACTATTGCCACCGGTCAGATGGTAGCCGCCCTGAGGAGGCTGGGCTTTGACCGGGTATTTGACACCAACTTCACGGCCGACCTCACCATCATGGAGGAAGCTACCGAAGTAGTCAATAGAGTTACAAACAATGATAATTTGCCGGTTTTAACCTCCTGCAGTCCCGGATGGATTAAGTATATTGAACATTTCTATCCGGATTATCTCCAGCACCTGTCTTCGGCTAAATCACCCCAGCAGATGTTTGGAGCAGTAGCCAAAACGTATTATGCCGAAAATGCCGGAATAGATCCTGAAGACTTAGTAGTTGTTTCCATTATGCCCTGTACTGCCAAGAAATTTGAAGCCAGCCGTCCGGAAATGAATGATGATGTAGATTACGTTCTCACAACCCGTGAAGCTGCCCGGATGCTAAAATCGGTGGGGGTTGATGTCTGTAATTTAGAGCCAGAAAAATACGATGAAATGCTGGGTGTCTCATCTGGTGCCGGCGACATTTTTGGGGCCAGCGGTGGAGTTATGGAAGCTGCAGTCAGAACAGCCTATAATATGATCACCGGAGTAAATTTGCAGGAGATTGAAGTAACTCCTGTCAGAGGTCTGGAAGGCTTAAAATCTGCGGAAATTCCTGTCACCGATGACCTCACTCTGAAAGTTGGCGTTGCTCATGGTTTAAATAATGCGGGAATAATGATGGAAAAAATTAAAGCCGGTGAAGAATTTCATTTCGTAGAGATGATGGCCTGTCCGGGAGGCTGTATTAGCGGTGGTGGTCAACCGATCAATACCGAACGTTCCTGGAGAGAAGTTCGGGAAAAACGAATAGCAGGTCTCTATGACATAGATGAAAACAAAGAATTGCGGTTATCACATGAAAACCCTAAAATCCAAAAATTATACGAAGAGTTCTTACAGGAACCGGGAAGTTCTAAAGCTCACAAATTGCTGCATACAGAATATGTCACCAGGGGTGTGCCGGGAACTTAAAGACAATTAATTTAACGGGAGGGTTATTATGAATACTGCTGCAACTGCCAAATTCAAAAGCACGGTTATCAGAATCCGCACCACCTCCGGGATTTACCCATCTCTTGCAGGCGTTATAATATCACTATTTATTAACTATGTCCTTCCCCTGTGATCTATTTCCTCTCTTCCCTGTCTTCCCCTCTTCAGTTCGTTTTCCTGCCAGCATAACAACAGAACTATAGAGTTTATCTACTTTCTTGACTTTTGCTTGCCCTCTCAATATAATGACCAAAATTCTCAAACCACTTACAAGTAGTCGAATTTTATGATATAAGTTTGAAAATATAATTATTTTACTCAGGTTTGGGTTTTTATCCGGTCATTTTTTTTACCCTGCATACGGACAACCATCTCCAGAGTAGCTGCTTCTGCCAGCTGCGAGGCATAGTCAAATCCCACCTCACCCGCACGCCCCTGCTGCAGGTCAAAATAGGCTTTAAAAGTGCTGTCCTTTTCCAGTTCAATATCGGCGCTGGCCAGTACTTCTACTCCCCCTCCTTGCCGTGAAAATAGCTCTCGCAGTAGATATAGGGAGCCCCCTGTTTTACCAGCACCTCAGCCTGTTTATAAGCATCTACCATCTGTTTATAATCATCCAACCTGGCTCACCTCATTATATTTTGCGGCATCTTCATCTTCACAGGGAACACATTCATTTTTGAAATAATCGCTAATTTCCCGGGTGCTACCCTTTTTTAACAGCTGGCCCTGACAGACGAGTATAGCTCTATCAGCTAATTCCAGCATTTCTTCCGAATGAGTTATCAAAATCACTCCGGTATTCTTGCGGCGGAAATCATTGATCACATCTTCAATATTGTTCAGGGCAACTACATCCACACCGGAACCCGGTTCATCCGGTTTCAGACCGGTGATATCCTCTCCTGATAGATAATCTGTCCGCTTTCAGGTTCATAATAATTAATCCCCATTAAAGTATAGGCCAGACTGGATTTGCCGCAGCCATTAGGACCGATTACCCCCAGAACCTCTCCAGGCTTCAGTGTAAATTACATAATTTCATCAGGATTATTTCTTGTAACCCAGTCTCCATTCATCCGTATTAATACCACTGCAGATTGTCAATAGGACCGGTGGGGGATAACTCGATACTATTCCCCTCAAAATCTAGCGGCATTCCATACATATAAGCCAGGAACTCCAGCCCCTCTCGCAGTTCCGAGCTAGCCAGTTCCAGATATATATTTGAATCATATATCTCTAGTTCATCGTAAAATTCATCATAACCAAGATCAAAGTAAGAATTGACAAGAAAATGATCGGCCTCAAAATCAAATTCATCGACCGTTAACTCCACTAACTCGTCCTCCTGCCCTGGAAATAATTCGTCGGTGCTCATCTTGAGATTCAACCTGTTAAATCCCATCTCTCTCAAATCCAGCCCCAGAAGCTGACGCATCTCCTGCAATTCCTGTTCAGTAACTTCTCCGGAGTTCATTAAATTCATCTTTAGATTGTTGATCTCCATGCCAACATCAAAACTCCATTCCATGGCATCTATATCAGCTTGGCCAGAATATGTGAGTTTAATTTCTTCGATGCTGGTGAGCTCATGGTCAAAATTATTATGATAAGCCAAATCGTTCAGAACCAGGGAAAAATCCTCAAGGTTGAGCAAATATTGATCAACTTCATCTTCGTTAATTAGAGCTATCATTTCCCCTGTGGTCATATCGACATCAAGATTGGTTATATAAACATCCCCCTGCTGATGACTGTACTTCAAATCTTGCCCGCTTATAGCACCCTGCAAAACGCTGGAAGCAAAATCTCCCTGGACCATTTCCACCTCTTCATCATCCAAACTTTCCTGCATACCTTCTACCATACCTTCAGAAAAATTTTCGGCTATACGGGCATTCAGCCAGAAATTAATCCCAACCAAAACTGCTGCAATGACCATAATTCCAATTATTATCTTGTATACCATGCCTGATCTTTTGCTTTCTGACAATGAATATCACTCCTAAATTTTGTTGTTTTAGCCTTTAGAATTAAGCTGCCCTCAGAATGTTTTTTGGTAAAATGCATAGAATGGCAACTAAAAATACAGAGGTGTGCCTGTAAAAGGAGGGACACCTCCAGGCATCTTAGAATAAACCTCCTGAATACCCAAAATTCGGGAGGTATTAGAAAGGATGCTGAAGATGTCCCAAATAAATTATATCAAAAGACTGAGAGAAAA
>PWGO01000065.1 GCA_003554525.1 Syntrophomonadaceae bacterium
GCTACCAGCAGGCACCCGAGCAGTATAGCGGCAAACACCAGGGAAGTCCCCAGGTCGGGTTGCAGAAAAATCAGACCCATAAATATTAACGTATACAAAAACGCGGGCAACAGATTCCAGAAATTACCCAGGTATTTTTGCTTATCGGAAAGGTATTTAGCCACCATCAGGATTAAAGCCGGCTTGGCGTATTCCGAAGGCTGAACATCAATAAAGCCCAGCCTTATCCACCTCAGTATATCGGGATCCCGGGCGGTCCCCTCACCAAAAATCAATACCAGCACCAGCAGAAGTGCTGCAAACAGGTAAATATACCGGGACCAGTAATACAGGTTTATATAATCCAGCAAACACACTACAAAAATCCCCGCCAGCCCCATTGCCAGCCACATAGACTGCCTTTTTACAAAATAAAAGGGATCCTCGACGTAATCTACAAAGTGCGTGGCACTGTAAATTACCACCAGGCCGTAAACAGCCAACCCCACTCCCAGCAGTAAAAGGGGCACATCAAAATTCCTTACCTGCTGCCGGCTAATCATCCTGTTCTTCCCCCTCTTCGCTGCTTTCGCCTTCTTCCCCGTTCTGCTCGTCTTCCGAGAAATAGTATTCAAAAATATCGTTTACCACCGGTGCCGCAGAAGTAGAACCGTAACTGCCGTGTTCAATTATTGCAGCCACGGCCAGCTCCGGTTCCTCGTAAGGGGCATAACTTACAAACAGTCCGTGGGGGGTTATCCCTCTGCCTACCTGGGCGGTGCCTGTTTTAGCAGCCACTTCAACTTCTAGCTCATGAAGGGGGTAATAGCCCGTGCCCCCGGGTTCGGTAACCAGGTTCATGGATTCCTGAATAATTTCCAGGTTTTCTTCAGATACACCCGCCTGATGCATGACTTCCTTTTCCGCTTCCATCACGGTTCCCCCATCACCGTCTATTATTTCCTGCACCAGATAGGGGCGGTAGTGAACCCCACCGTTAGCAATCATGCTTACGTAAACCGCCATTTGAAGGGGGGTAAACTCGTGGAAAGTCTGGCCAATTGCCGCGTCCATGGTTTCCGAAGGATACCAGCGTTCACCAAACCTTCTTTCCTTATATTCCCGGCTGGCTACCGTTCCTCTTTTCTCCCCCCGGATATCATTCATACCGGTATACTTTCCCAATCCGAATTCCTGGGTATAATGTGAAAGAGCATCAATTCCTGCCTCCAGCCCGGTATTATAAAAGAATATATTGCAGGAAACCGCCATGGCCCGGTAAATGTTGGAATGCCCGTGTACTCCCAGGCACCTCTTGGTAATCCCGGCTCTCTCCATGGCCCCGGCGCAATGAAAAGTAGTACTGTCACTTATGGCTCCTTCTTCCAGGGCCGTTATGCCCGTAACCGGCTTGTAGGTAGAGCCAATAGGGTACGTCTGTTTGATAGCATCAAAATAGAGGGGGCTTCCCGGGGCATTAAAGTACTTTTCCATATACTTCTCCGGCATTAAATTGGGGTCGTAGGCAGGATATTTCACCATGGCCAAAACAGCCCCGCTGTTGGGATCCAATATCACTACCGAGCCTTGCCAGGGTTTCTCTTCATCTTCGTCTGCTTCTTCCTGGAGTTTTTCAATCTTTTCTTCAAGAGCCTGATAAGCCGCTTCCTGCAGGCCTGCATCAAGGGTTAGGTGAAGATCGTGACCCGGTTCGGGTTTCCGGTGATCCAGTTCGGCTACTTTCTGCCCCATGCGGTTGATCTCCACCAGCTGTTCGCCTTCTTTCCCCCTCAAAAACGGCTCCCAGTTAATTTCCAGGCCATCCTGGCCAACTACATGGCGGTTGTCGTAATCATACCCCATTTCTTCCCACCTGTCCAGGACCGCCTGGTTTTCAATTATTCCCCCGCTGATATAACCAAACAAATGACCTCCCGTTTCCCGGTACTTGTAATCGCGTACGTACTGAGCGTCTATGGAGACGCCGCTGTATTTCCACTGCTGCTCCGCTATTTTTACCCTTACTTCATCGGAAACATCTTCCTGGAGCTTCACCGGCATGAACCTGCTCTGGCCCCTTATCCTTTCCCATATCTCCTCTTCATCCATTTCCAGGGTGTCGCTTAAAAAAGAAACGGTTTCCGGGTCAAAACCATCTCCCATATCCATAACGGAGACTACAAAACCGGGGCGGTTGGTTACCAGCACTTCTCCCTCCCGGTCGTACATTTTCCCCCGCGGTGCCGGGTCGGGAAACCTGGTAATGCGATTATGATCAGCCCTGTCCCGGTAGTGGTCATGCTCCAACACCTGAAGGTGAGCCAACCGGCCCGCCAGCAAAATAAAGCAGGCCATCACCATTATTAACAGCAGCTTGAACCTCGCCAGTACATTTTTCTGCAATTTTTTCAAACCACCTTAGAGTACTCTTAATCTGGATTTACCCCGCTTTTGCATTAGCCACCATACCAGGGAATAAAGGGGAATAGCCAGCAGCGCATTAATAAAAGCCCTGGGGAGAAACAGGCCCGTAATAGCAAATTCAAGAGGAAGATTTAATATGTTTTCCCCGGTAAAAAGAAACAACAATAAATACACAAATATTTCGTGAATAAGGGTGCCTGCAAATACAAGCATAACCGGGGCTATGGTCTTTTCGTGGTATATTTCCTTCCCGGAAAGCCCCGCACCTATGCCCATCAGCATTTTGGAAAGCGAAAAATAACCCAGCTCCGGGCTAACAAAAAGGACATCTGCCACAAATCCCACAGCCAGGCCTATCAAAGCACCCCTTACTTCACCGAACATGAAACCCAGGCATATAACCAAAATTAGAGTAATACTGGGGATATAATTCCAGGGAACCACCATGAAAAAAACAGCTTCTACAACAAAACCGCAGAAAAAAATTAACCCCAAAAGAAAATACACGAACATAATATCAACTCTCTTCGGGAACATCCTCCCCATCGGCGGAATGTTCTTCCTGCCGGGGTTCTTCCTGTACTGGGGAGGTCACAATAAAAACTTCCTCCAGCCGGTTAAAATTAACCGAGGGCTCAATAGTAGCGTACTTGACCAGCCCAAACATATCCACGTCAACCTCCCTTACCTCCCCTACATAAATCCCCCCTGGAAATATAGTCCCGATGTTGGAAGTAACTATAACATCACCCGGTTTAATTTCCGCCTCGGGAGGCATATGATCCATCTTTACGCGGAGGTGTTCCCTCTGATCGGTTCTGCCCTCCACAAAGCCAAGGACCGGATCACGAGAATCCTGGCTCATGGCACTTATCCTCAGGCGCGGATTGGTTACCAAAAGAACCTGGCTGGAATTCGCGGAAACGGAAGAAACCATTCCCACTACTCCCCGGTGCGTAATAACCGCCATTTCCACTTCTACCCCGTGGCGGTAACCACGGTTGAGGGTAAGGGTATCAAACCACCTGGTAGGATCCCTGGCCACCACCCCGGCAGCAAGCAATTCCATCTCCTGTTTTTCTTTAAAATCAAGCATATCCCGGAAACGGCGGTTTTCCTGCCTGATTTCTTCCATGTCTACCATTTCTTCCTGTACCCGTGATACCTTCTGCCTGAGCCTCTCGTTTTCTTCTTTTATTTCACGGTACTGGCTTATAGAGGCAAAAAATGTCTGAATGTTTTGCCCTAAAGAGGTAAATAAATCCTGGGCCGGGGCTACCAGGTACATTACTATTTCTTCAGGAAAAGTCAAGCGCTCCCTTTTTTCTCCCGTATAAGCGATCACCAGCAGCAGAATAATTACTACCGCAGCCAGTATCCACTTGTTCTTTTTTTTGGAAAAGAACAATAAATCACACCCTTGGTTTAAGAGCTCTTGCGGGAATCCAGGGTTACCCTTTTAAGTAAATCAATACTGGATAGAGTTTTACCCGCTCCCAGGACCACGCAGTCTATAGGGTTTTCCGCCAGGTAAACCGGCATGCCGGTCTCTTCAGAGATGCGCCGGTCAAAACCATGCAGCTGTGAGCCACCTCCGGCCAGGACTACCCCCTTATCCATGATATCAGCGGACAGCTCCGGTGGAGTGTTTTCCAGGGTTATTTTTATGGCTTCCATAATACCTTCTACAGCTTCCGACAGAGCTTCCCTGATTTCATCGGAATCCACGGTTACGGTCTTGGGCAGGCCGGAAACCATATCCCTGCCCCTGATTTCCATCTGTGTTTTTTCATCCTTGTGGTAGGCGGTACCAATGTTAATCTTAACTTCTTCAGCAGTGCGGTCCCCAATCATGAGGTTGTATTTCTTGCGAATAAACAGCGCAATGGCTTCGTCCATCTCGTCACCGCCCACCCGAACCGACCTCTTGGTTACAATGCCACCCAGGGAAATAATAGCTACTTCCGAAGTGCCTCCGCCCACGTCTACTATCATACTACCAGTTGGCTCTTCTACCGGGAGGCCGGCTCCAATAGCCGCGGCCATGGGTTCTTCAATGAGATAAGCTTCCCTTGCCCCGGCCTGGTGGGTAGCATCCAGGACCGCCCTTTTTTCCACCTCGGTAACCCCGGAAGGTACACAGATGATAACCTGGGGGCGGAAAAACATGCTGCGACGGTATGATTTGGAAATAAAATGCCTTAGCATGGCATGGGTAATATCAAAATCGGCAATCACACCATCCTTCATGGGCCTGGTTGCAATTATGTTGCCGGGAGTTCGGCCAATCATATGCTTGGCTTCTTCACCTACCGCCAGGACACCGCCCGTATCTTTTTTAACTGCTACCACTGAAGGTTCCCTTAAAACAATACCTTTTCCCCTAACATAGACCAGGGTATTTGCGGTACCCAGATCAATTCCTACATCTTTTGAAATACTGCCAAAGAAAGACGGCATTTGTTTACCCCTTTCCGTATTTTATACATGTTTTTCGTATCTACTCTATTTAACAAGGCAGCCACGACGTCTTTATTATTATAACAGCAGGCCAGCCTTTACTACAATAGTATATACTGACCTTCACAAGAAATCTTTCCCAAGCCCGCCCGACAATTACTACAAAGCCGGGCAACTCACCGTTCTAAAGAAAGCCTTTTTCTTTAAAACTCAAGTAAATACCATCGCCGATAATTATATGGTCTTTTACCTCTATACCCAATATTTTACCTGCATCTACCAGCCTCCCGGACACCTCTTTATCTTCCCTGCTGGGGGTAGGATCGCCACTGGGATGGTTGTGCACCAGAATAACCGAAGAAGCGCTTTTTTTCACCGGCAGGTGGAATATTTCCCGGGGATGGACAATAGAAGCGTTTAAACTTCCCACTGATACCTGCTCCCTGGAAATAACCCTGTTTTTCGTATCCAAAAGAAGTATCATAAAATATTCTTTTTTTTTGTAACGCAGCTCTTCCATAAACAAGTCTGCTACATGGGCCGGTGAAGTAACCGCCACCCTCTGTTCCCCCCAGGAAGTAGCCAGGCGCCTGCCCAGCTCCAGGGCCGCCTTAACCTGAACGGCTTTGGCAAGGCCTATACCCTTGAAATCCTGCAGCTCCTCCAGGGTAAAAACGGGCAAGTTGGAAAGACCTCCACTCCGGGAAAGCAGCCTTTCCGCCAGATGAACTGCCGATTCTTTCTCGCTTCCTGTGCGCAAAAGAACCGCCATGAGTTCCGCGTTAGAAAGCGCAAAAGAACCAAGAAGCTGCAATTTCTCCCGGGGCCTCTCCTGGTGTGGAAGCTCTTTAATAGATATCTTGCTGTACTCCATTCACCTTCCTCCAGTACCTGCTGGGCTGCATTCCCCATCTGCAGAGAAGCTGGTAGGTTTTGCTGACCGGCAGCCCTACCACATTAAAATAACAGCCCTCTATCTTATCTACAAAAACACCGGCTTTGCCCTGGATAGCATAAGCACCTGCCTTGTCGCCCCAGTCTTCGTGGTCCAGGTAACTTTCTATCTCTTCTTTTGCCAGGGGGCGGAAACTCACCCCGGTTACTGCATGATCCAGGATAAAATCATTTGCCTCTCCCGCTTTAACCAGGGCCAGTCCCGTGCATACCCGGTGTTTTTTTCCGCTTAATTTTTCCAGCATCCGCCGGGCTTCCTGGCGATCCGCCGGTTTTCCCATTATTTCCTCTTCAAGTTCCACTACCGTGTCCGCGCCCAAAACCGCCCCCCGGTCCAGTTCGCTTGCTACATCCCGGGCTTTTTCCAGGGCCAGGAGCTCTACCCCCCGCGGCAGGGGCGCGTTAATGTTCTCCTGCGCGATACTGCTGGGCCTGGTAATAAAAGGATACCCTATAAGCTCTAGAAGTTGCACCCTCCTTGGTGAAGATGATGCCAAAATCAACAGCTCAGACAAAACAGCACCCCTCTTACATATATTTACGACATAATTAATAATTAACCTTCCAGGATTTTAATGATTTTTGCGTTATTGACCGCAAATACATTACTGCAAAACCCGTAAAAATGCCCGTAGGAACTGCTATAAGGACATAGAGAGGAAACAAACTTTGCAGCAAAAAAATCTGGCCTACTACTACGCTGGCCAAAAACAGCTGGGTTAAATTATGCATCACCGCCCCGGTGACACTTACCGAAACCACACTTACCACTTCCCTGCGCTCCAGGGGAAGCAACAAAGCCATTATCACGCAGCTTGTCAACCCCGCACCAGCACTGAGCAGCAGCCCGGGGCCCATAAACGTGCCGGTAAAAAAACTGGTTAAAAGACTTTTACCCAGCGATATGACCAGCCCCCCTTTTAAACCATAAAAAATCAGGGCCAATAAGGTGATGATATTCGCCAATCCCAGCTTGGCCCCGGGCAACGGTAAAGGAGGGGGAAGCATGCTTTCCACGGTATGAATAACTACCGCAAAAGTCAGCAATACAGCCATATAGGTTATAGTTATAGTCCGGTTCAAGTTAGCATCCTTTCTAAAATCAGCAATCTCTTTCTATCTTTCTATCTTTCTATCGTAACTACTCAGGCTTATAACATTTTCCTTCCCTCTGGTGCTTCTTATTGGAAGTTGGAAGTTAGAAGTTGGAAAAGGATGTCTTTTCTGACCACTAACCACTAACCTCTAATAAGCACCAGGGGCGCCTCGGGTCTGTGTTATACCTTCGCTCGCTGCTTTGCGCATAAAATGTTCCGTGCTCGCGGCTTCAGGCC
>PWGO01000090.1 GCA_003554525.1 Syntrophomonadaceae bacterium
AATTACCATAAGCCTGAGTAGTTAAATAAAATAAGGTGGGGATTCAAAAATCCCCACCTGTCCTGGTTTTTGGTGGTCGGAGCGGCGGGATTTGAACCCACGGCCTCCTGCTCCCGAAGCAGGCGCGCTACCAAACTGCGCTACGCCCCGAAGCGCTTGTCTTTGAGCATTTTTGATTATACCACAGGTAGCCTCATACTACAAGATAGCATTTGCCTTTTACTTGTATCTTGTATTTGCATTTCCTTCCAAAAACAGCTGCAAACCATTCTATCTTTATAACTTTCTCTTTATAACTTTCTCTTTATAACTTTAATCAGAGCTATTTTTATACCTTAGATAATAGTAAACCTCCAGGGGGTGTTTTCTTTCAAACTCCCGGTATGAATTATACCACGCAGCTTCTTCCGGGGAAATTGCATTTTCTATTATTTTTTCCATTGCCGAAGCTACTTTTTCCGCCCACCTGACATCGGAAGCATAGTTTTTATTCATAGCAGCCAGGGTAGGGCCATGGTAGTACTCGCCACCGGCCTTTAAATAATTTTCCTTGATTCTTTTGCCTACATAATTGATAGAATGTTCCCTGCTGGTAAAATCCAAAGCATAGGTATAAGGATCATGGTCAAAAGCAGACCATCCAAAATAATTATTCTTTTCCCTGGCCAGCCGGGAAGTTCCCCACCCTGTCTCATTAGCACAGATTCCCGCTGCAGCTACAGCATTTAACCCTTCTTCCCGTTCCATTTCCACAAAATCTTCCCCGGCTCCTTTTAAAGCCCCCCCAGCATATTTTCCAAATGACTTTTCCAGCATTTCTCCAGTGAAGCCGCTGGGCCGGGTTATATCAAAATTTACCCCCTGTTCTTTAATAATAACTTCCCGGTACATTTCTTTTCTTAAATCCAGTATTTCTTCCAGGTAAGTAATTTGTTCTTCCATGTTGTTGATTTCTTCGTGCTGCCTGTAAAGATCCTTTAATAACCTGTCATTCTTTTCCTGATAATTTTCCAGAACTTTTTTGTTTTGCATGTTCTCCGACCAGCTAAGCCAGGCCATTACTATAATTAAAGCTGTTGAATATAAAAGCAACACGTAAAACAAAAGATTATGTCCGGACAGGCTATTTCCTTTCCCAAACATAATCGTTCACCTCTCCCGCTTTGTTAATTAGAAATACGTAATTTATTATGGAACCCTGGAAGATAAAATATACATATTATTAAATAAATTAAAAAAACAAATGTAGCAGGATTTAAAGTAAAGCAGTAAAACCCATTTTTTTAGGCTTAACAGTGGACAATAACAGTAACAAAAGTACAAAAAAAAGGGCCCTGTAGCCCCGGACCCTATAATAATATTTGTAGGAGGTTAGGTGTTTCGAAATCATTCTACTAAATCCAACAATCTTAATCCAACAACTGATTAATATATTCCCTTTAATATATCAAACTGCTAAAATGTTTATTCTACAATCAACCTTACTTTCCTGCCTATTCTGAATATTTTTTATTATTTTTTTATTTTGTCTTTAACCCGGAGGAGAAAATTAATAATAAAAAACTGCCCGGGGGTTAATAATAGGAATGTAAGGGGTTTATAATGGCCAAGCGCAGAAGGCAGTAAGGTTCACGGGCTTTACTGCTTTCGACCTGAGGTTGATACGGGGTCTGCGGGGCTCGGTGTCAGCCAAGGGCAAGATCTTGCCGGGTTTTGTAGGGTTCTGCAGTAGTCGGTGATTACTGCAGGGCCCGGAGAGATCCGGTAAGGTCGGGCTAAGATCGACATGGGTTCTCCCTGGTGGAGGTTGGTAGTGACCACAGGGCGACTGTCAGCTTCCAGGAGGATCCATGCCGGTCGAGCAAAGGTTATTACTTGTTCTGTAATGGTCTGTTACAGCCTTGCAAGGTTGTAGCAGGCTATGTAGGGATAAGTAATAGCCGGAGCAAGGTCATTGTAGGCTCCTTTTTTAAGTACTGTTATCCTCCTCAAATAATTCGACTACTTTTTTCAACAAAACCAAAAATTGTTCCCTGTCCTCTTCCGGTAGTCTGGAAAAATACATACTTAACAAAAAGTACCTGTTTTCTTCTGCTTCATCCAGGTACTGTAACCCGCGCGAGCTTATGTTTATCCATACCTGCCTGCGATCTTCTTCTTTCCTCTCCCTGGTAACCAGACCCTGGCGATACAATCGATTTATAAGCGCAGTTATAGCACTTAAAGTAACACCCAGCACATCTGCAAGGTACGAGGTTGTACATGCACCTTCTGCACGCAGGCACCTCAAAACCGAAAGCTGGGTGCCTGTAATTTCTTCCGGCGAATATTTCCTGAACAACAGCCGGAACCGGTTTATTAAACGATTAAACAGCAGATCCAGATCCTTTATATATTCTACTACTTCATCTTTTTCGTTTTTCATATGGTAATCCCTTCCTCGCAAATTAAAGTTAATTAGTTATATAGTTTTATTTTTAAATTATTTATGTGATTTAACTTATAGTACCATTTGAAGGTTTTAACGTCAAGCTAATATTCTCTATAAACAATCTTTTTTTTATGTTAAAATATTTAACAAACTTTCATTTTAAGGTGTTATATGAGCTATATGAATATTAATAAATCTAAACTGTGGGCCGCTCCTGTTGTTTCCGCCCTGTTTCTTATTTTAGCTTTTCCACGTTTCAACCTGGGGTTCTTGGCCTGGGTGGCAATTATCCCTTTCCTTTGGTTTTGCTTAAATACCAATAAAAGGCACGCCTTCTGGGGGGGGATCTTGTTTGGTTTCGTGTTTCATTTTTACCTCAATTCTTACTTGATACCTCTGCTTTGTGATTACGCGGGAATACCGCTGGGCCTGCTGGCTGTATTCTTGATGGTTTGTATCCTCAGCCTTTTTTACGGCTTGTTTTCTTTCCTGGCAAGTTTCTTAAAGCAAAAACTGCCCCCGGCATTAATAATGTTTGTCATACCTTCTCTTTGGTTATTGATAGAATACCTCCGTTCCCTGGGACTGCTGGGTTATACAGCAGGCTATATCGGATACAGCCAGTGGAGCTATCCCGTTTTTTTGAATGTGGCCAGCGTGTACGGTTACTGGGGAATTGCTTTCCTTATGGTAATGCTGCAAGCTACAATTGCACTTATGTTAAGCGGGTTAACCAGTAAAAATGCTTTAATCAAAACGGGCGTGGTGTGGTGCATATTACTGGTTGTTGGCCTGACATTACCTCAAGCCTTCCAACAAAAACAGCAGGATACTACTTACCAGATTGCCCTGGTTCAGCCCAACAACTCCCTAGAAATCCTTTTGGATCCCGCTTACTCGGAAGAAATTCTAAACCGGTATCTGGAACTCAGCAACAAAGCTATAGAAAAATACCCCGATCTGGACTTAATAGTATGGCCGGAAACCGCAATTTCACTCAAAATGGGAGACGGGCAAGCCACAGTAGAAGAAATAGAAACACTGGTAGATAAGAATGAAATGCCGCTTCTTTACGGGGTTACCCGGCTTAAAGAAGGGAACCGCTACAATTCTATTGCCCTTTTAGAGCCAGGCAGAGAAAAACCAAAATCTTATTTAAAAAACCGGCTGGTGCCTTTTGTGGAATACTTCCCTTACCCCGAGCTTTTAAATCAGATGATAGACATCGATCTTAATATGGGAACATACTCCCCAGGGAAAAAAGCATCGCCTCTCTCCTGGAACGATACCCTTTTAGGGGGGGTAATTTGTTTTGAATCATATTTCGGGGATTATACCCGGCAAGTAGTAAATAAAGGGGCGGACCATCTATTTATCTTGACCAACGACGCCTGGTTCAGGGATACCATAGGGAAAGACCAGCACGCCCACGTTGCCTCAATAAGGGCTGCAGAAACAGGTACAGGTGTCACCCAGGTTGCAAATACGGGGATTACTATATCCTTCGATTACCAGGGTAGAAAAACCCTGGAAGCCCCCAAAAAAGAAGAAGGGGTTTTCCTGCTGGAAACAAACT
The DNA here is from genome assembly GCA_003554525.1 of Syntrophomonadaceae bacterium. Classification (GTDB taxonomy): domain Bacteria; phylum Bacillota; class Dethiobacteria; order DTU022; family PWGO01; genus PWGO01. The sequence continues at coordinate 4,008 of PWGO01000090.1, forward strand.
TTTCTTCTCGACCTACGGTTTACCGATACGGTGGGGAGTACTTTCTTTACAGTACTATTCTAATCAGCGTGGTGCTTGGTTTAACGTATCGCTTTAAGAAAAAGAAACAAGATTCTTAAGAAATAAAGAAAGGTAGTAAACTACCACCACTTATAGAAGTGGATGGCTTTCTGCTTCCATTTCCATGAACATAGCCTACAAAGCAGGTCTTATCGTTCTCCGCAGGCTTAACTTCGGGCATTCCCTGCCCTAGATGTCCGTTTTATGGAGTTCCTGGTGTCTTGGATATTTTTGGCACTTCAGGTTAAACGGTTTTCCCTCCGCTTTTATTTTAAATAACCTTTGGCCAGTACCAGCGGAGTTCCCTCGTCGGCAGAACCGCTGATGAGGTCAGCCAGGCTGGCCAGTATATCCCCCAGCAGCCGCGGAGTTGTTCCTTCTGCTTCTATAGAATCTTGTTTTATCACTAAATTTTTTCTTTCTTCCAGAAGGTTTTCTATTTCTTCAGGAGATTTGCCTTTCTCAAAATATTCATCAGCCAGATATTTGTATTTAACACCTTCTCTAAACTTGCCAAGTCCGTCCGTAGCTGCAAAAACCGGCTTGGGATCGGCCAGTTCGTATATTCCCGTAGAAGGGTCTTTATAAGCCCCGTCCCCGTAAATTAATATTTCAATCTCCTTGCCCAGCTGCTCCTTTACCTGTTTTTGGACATCTTTAACAAATTTATTCCCCTCCCGGGGAGCCAGCTTAATTTTCTCTCCTGAAGCAAGGTTGCTACCCAACAGGCCCCATTCCGACCAGGCTTCTTCGGAAGGAGAGGAACATATATTCTGCAGGGTGATGCAGTTGTTACCAACTTCAGCCGTGATCTTTTTTTGCGTTTTGCTGCGCGTGTGGATGTCGGCTACAATAACCCCGTCTGGAGTAAACTCAGATACTTTAGCCGCATCATTGCATAAAACAATCGTGGCCTTAACTCCCATACTTTCAATTACTTCACGGTACAGGGATAAATATTCCACCCCGGTAACCGGATGGGCCAGGTTAACCCCCTCTAATTCGCTATCCCAAATTATGCGTTCGCTGGTATCTTTTTCAATACAGTCGGGTGAAATTATCTGGTTACCTACTTCATCGTACGGATATGACAGCTGAACTATTACTTCTCCCTGCGGAACTGCCCCGGCAATGCCCTTAAGAATCCGGGAAAAACGATTCCTGCTGGCAATAGGAAATACTACCGCTACTTTATCCCGGGGATCCAACTTCAATTTTTCTTTTACTTCCACGGCCACGTTTTCTACAGAAACATAATTATTTTGAGAACGTGCTACCACCGATTCGGTTATACAAACTACATCCCCGTCATCCAACAGCCCATCCCTGCTGCATTCACACAAGGAATTAAAGATTTCCTCCTGCAAATCCGTCCCGGGCAATATTACTCCCATTTTAATGCCAAAAGCCATTGGACCAATATACTGCGGAAATTGAAGCATTCACAATACCTCCTGATCGTTTATGCCCCATTTTTTTAATGGGGCAGCCAATATAACTTTCAACTTGGGTTATATTCTTTCTTTTATTTTCATATTCCTGCCTTGATCAATTTTTATTAATTATTTTTGAATATCTTTTTGGCGTACTGGTAATCCTCCGGGGTATTTACGTTAAAAAAAGAGTACTGCCCCGGGTCTACTTTTTCTACCTGCGCTTCATCAATATACTTCACCTTGATATGTTTATAAAAGTCAATAACTTTAAAGACGTTTGCACCCAAACACTCCTCTATAGCATCTATGCAGGATTTTTTATATACGGCAAAAAGGGGTTGATAATACTCTCCTATTTTGGGGACTACTGCCTGGGCCTCGCCAGCATAACCATGCAGGAGTTTGACCAGTTTGATATTCACAAAGGGCATATCGCACGCCACTACAAAACTTGTAGGGTGAGTCGCTGCAGACAGGCCGGCATGTATCCCCCTGAGTGAACTTTTCCCCACTGAAGTGTAAACATCTCCGGCAATTATTACCGGCAAATAGTGGTATAATTCTGGCCGATCGGTAACCAGGATCAACTCTTGAAAACTGTCTTTTAACCTGTTAACCAGGATCTCTATAAGAGTATAACCCTGCAGCTTTAATAATGACTTCGGGTAGCCTATTCGCTTGCTGTCCCCACCGGCCAGGATAACCGCTGTTTCCATTATGGCCAAAGCGCCGCACCCTCTTCCCTCTTAATCCTTTAGACCTCGTTAAATCATCGTTAAATCCTGGAATATTGCCTGTCCTGTAAAATAGACTACAAAAGAAAATAAAGGAGCATGTGCAATAATCTCCTTTATTTTATTACAAAAATATTATGCTCATTTGATTTTTATGAAGATGACTCCTGCGAAGATTCGGTTTCTGCAGCATTTTCACTGCTGTCAGCTTTACCGCTCAAGCCGTCTTTTAGCTCGGTAACGCTTTTACCGATCGATTTGGCCAGGTCGGGAAGCTTGCTGGGCCCAAAAATTAACAGCAAGACTCCCAGAATTAAAATCATTTCCGGGGGACCAATTCTTCCAATCACAGGCCTTACCCTCCTTTTTTAAGAATAACGCTCGTTTAACACTGCAGTTAGATTATAATTTATTCAGGTTAAAAAATCAATTCTTAAAGTTATTACTCCGCATTACCAAATTTAAACTATATTGCTACTGAAACAGAGTTTAAGGGGACTACACCTATGGCTTAAAACCGCGGGGGAAGAAAAATGCCCGCAGCATAAAAAAATAATTCATTGGTTACCAAAACATTCCCGAAGGGGCAACAACAGCAAGTTGCCTGAGCAAAAGTTTACCCTCTGCAATGTAACCCGTCTAAAAAGTTGCGTATAACTTAATCTTCTTTGGTAGAGGATTCAGAAGATTCGCCGGCTTCCCGGTTCTTTTCATCCTCTTCCGGCTTCTTCTGCATTCCTTCTTTTAACTGGTTTACACTCTGCCCGATCGACTTGGCCAGTTGCGGCAGCTTGGTGGGGCCAAAAAGGAGCAGAATAATTACCAAAATAATTAATATCTCCTGGGTCCCAAATCTCACAAAAAAACCTCCCTGGTAAAATAATTAATAACGGTCAACCTCTATAACTCTTCTGCTGACCGGGACCGTTTGCTTGGCCTGCCCTAATTATACCATAATTTAATGTTTACAGCAGTTATAAGAGCAGTCATTTTTATACCTATCGCTGGTAATGGATAGAATCCATGACGCTGCATTGATAAATTTCCACTGGTATGATACCCTTTATCATAGAATTATAGTAAGGGAGGCCTCCCTACATTGCCGTTTCCGGGACATATAGAAATTTTAATAGTAATATTTTTATTCTTAGCGCTTTTTGCCGGCCCTTCAAAAATTTCCGGGTTAATTAAGCCTTTAAGTAAAGGAATCAACGAGTACAAAAAGCTCTCCAGCGAAGTAAACGAGTTAAAACAAGCTTTTTCTGTAAAAAATTTATTAGACGGTCACGAATCGGAAAAAGAAGGTCGGGGAGAATAATAGTTTTTATATAACTACTTCACGGTGTGAAAGCTCAGGGAATACCCCCCATCTTTTTTCTTCCCCCACGGTGGAGGGAAAAGAAAAAAGCCTGCGGCAAGGAAGTAAAAAATCACCCAAAGATTGTAGCTTCACCTCCGGGGTCAAGTGTGTAACCGGGTCAACACCAGAGGGGGAGGAAGATGTCACGACACTAATATAAGTGCTAACCCCAGTGGTTAAGAAAATGTTTTCGATCCTGCCTGAGTAATTATGTTTTTATTTTATTTAGCGCCTGTTATTAAATGTACAGCAATTCGATAACTGTTAAACAGGGAATCTTCAATTTCCACCTGTATATATTCTTCTTTATTGTTTATTCTTTCTTCAGTGGATAACTTTTCTATAAAAGAAAAAGTCACCTTTCGGCTGGCATGGGAAAGAATAATCAAGCTCCCCCTGCGAACGTAGTTTTTGATTATTTTTTCCAGGTAAGGCAGCAACCTGGGCTCATATACAATATCAGCACCCAACAGCACATCATAATAGCGGTTTTCCGGGAAATCTCTCCAATCCGCAAACAAGGTGGTATAATCTTTCAGCCCGTTGAGTTCTGCATTTTTACTGCAGTAATCCAGTGAAAGCCGGTGGAAATCAGAAAATGTTACCCCGGCACCATTGAGACCCGCTACAATCCCTGGCAGCCCCAGGCCCGCTCCCAGTTCTATAACCGAACAACCGCTTAACCAGTCACAGGCTTCCAGGTAATGAGCCAGGCCCACGGCAGCGGGCCATATTTCTGCCCAACAGGGAACCTGGTCCGGGTCGGATGGATCAGTTATTAATTCTTCAAAGTTTTTTACTTTATCTATTCTCACCACTTTACTGCCTATCTGGAATATCTGCCGCGTGTCTTCAAACATTGCCTGGTTTTCTCCTTTCTTATTTATTGCCAGATTGATTTAAAACAACATTATTTTTTGCCCTTTTTCAGCTTATTTTTTATAATATCATTAACCTCAACTCGCGTAAGGAGGAATTAATTTGCCTGCTTTACCTGAAACCATTGAGAATTTCGTTTTATCCCTGGGTCTGGAACTAATAGGTATTACCGACGGGAGTTCTCTTTTACAGTTAAGGGAAGAACTGAACAGGCGAAATTTGGCCCGCTGTACTACTCCCTTTGAAACTACAGACAAATTTAAAAGAACGGATCCTGCACACATCCTGCCCGGGTGTAGAAGTATAATAATACTGGCCCTTCCATACCGGGTTCCTGAATGGCCAGAGGAACCTGCGATTCCCGCTCCACAGGGAAAAGTAGCCCGTTGCGCCCGGGGTCTGGATTACCACCTGGTAATGGAACAAAAAGCTTCCCGGGTAGTAGATTATTTAAAAGATAATATTTCTCAGAACTTTACTTACCGTATATGCGTGGACAAGACACCGCTGGTTGAAAGAGCTCTTGCCCTGAAAGCCGGGGGTTCTACAGGGTGTAACGGAACTCTTATCACTTCACGTTTCGGTTCCTGGGTTTCCCCTGGAGAAATACTGTTAGATATCCCTTTACCCGCCTATACCGGAAACCACGGATATTGCATCGAATGCGGTAAATGTCAGGAAATTTGCCCCACCGGGGTATTAAACGCAACCCCTTATCCCAATTTCAACAACTGTATTTCCTTTATTACCCAGAACAAAAGTTTTATACCTCCTGAAGCAAGGGAAAAAATGGGGCTCCACACCTACGGGTGCGACCTCTGCCAGGAAGTATGCCCTGCCAATAAACACGTTTTTACTTCTCCAATACAGGAATTGCAGCAGGTATTTTTACCGGCCCACCCCCTGCTCATCCCTTTCTTGAGCTTGAGCAAAAAAGAATACGCATTAACTGCAGGCGCAACTTCCGCAAGGTGGTGCAAACAGCGCACTTTATTACGCAACGCTGTTATCAACCTGGGCAACTCGCAGGATGAAAGAGCAGTACCGGCTCTTTCCCGGCTGCTCCATGAAAATCCCAGGAGTGATTTAAGGGGTTATGCCGCCTGGGCCCTGGGCAAAACAGGAGGAGCCCGGGCCAAAAAACAACTGGAATTATCTCTGGCACGCGAGCACAACCGTTCCGCAGCCGGGGAAATAATCCGGGCCCTGGAAACCAGCAGCCACCTTTAAAACTACCAAGAACCTCTAACTTTTCATTTCACACTCCCATTAATGCTCACTGCTGTTTTTGTTACTCCTGGCTTCACTTATATATTTATACAATTTCTTTACTTCTGTCCCAATAATTACCATGCCGGGAAGTATCACCAGCAAAAGCAGGCCTTCCCTGCTCTGAACAAAATCAGCCGCATAACCGGCGTGGGGAATAGATGTAGATACCCTGCCCACCACGTTTTCCGGCAAAACTGGGTCAGCATCCCTGGTTTCGTTAGCATCCCCTTTGGTTATAAAATTTAACTCTTCTTCTTTTTCTTTAATTTCAACTACCCGGTGGGTGGTCAATCCCTGGCCCATGCCTGTAAAGGTTATTATGTCTCCTTCCTCTAAATTTTCAGGCTCTACCGGTTTAACCGCTACCACGCTACCCACATCAATGGTGGGCCTCATGCTTCCGCTGATTACGGAAAAAAACTGGTATCCAAACGCTGAGGGCACCGAACCCTGCAGACGGCTTTGGACCATAAAAAAGATTAGCACTAGCAATACTATTAAAAGAACATAAAACAACAGGTTGCTTATTACCCTGGCAGCTTGAAAAGAATAAAATACTATTTTTTTCTTTTCCGGTTTTTCCCCACCGGCTGCAGAAGGCATATAAAAACCTCCTTGTATAATAATAGTGGTCTTTTAAATTAAAGCAATAAAACTGGTTCTGGCTGCTTGTGTGGTATAATAATTTTTCTATACCAGGGTTCCGAACTCCTTTTACCCTCAACCACAATTTCTGGATGGTAGCTACTTCCTGTTTTCCCGGATATACAGGAGGATAGAAGCCAGGGCCATAACCAGGCTTAAGAGTAAAATACAAATAATAAAAAACCAAAAGTCCCCGTCCTGGATACTCCTTTTTTGAAGCTCGTTTACCAGCCCGTGTTCCCTGATGGAGCTGATACTATACCAGATAAAACCCACCGCCACAACCAGGGGAAGAAAATTTACCGGTTTGAATTTTTTGCCTCCGGATTCCAGGGGGAGGCCAAATAACATAACCAGCAGTGCAGAAAAATGCCCCGTGGTTATATCGTAATAACCCAGGACCAGGACCATTACTGCCAGGAGCAATAAAAAAACATGGCTCATGCCATAATAAGAAAAAAGTAAAAATATTGCAGATAGAACAAGTAAATCAAAAAATATAAAAAGCAGCAAGCGAATATACGGCAACTTCTTCACCCCTTATTCAGGTACAGGTTTTCTTCCAATATAAAATACTCAAACCAAGCAAAATACCTGCAGAAATAGTTCAAGCTCTAAAAAAACACGGCAATGGTTTGTATAGAGCAAAAACAAAATAGTATTTCCCTGGCATAACAGTAAATGCCGTCCGAGTGGGTCCTCCCAAATTTAATACCGCTACCAGAAGGTTTTAGCTTTTAAATGTCAAAATAAAATAATTACAAGATACATCTTAAATGTTGGGAGAGATAAACCCTGAATAATTCTTTAAAAGCCGGCAAAATTTTCGGTATTGATATAGAAATACATTTCAGCTGGGTTATTATATTTATTTTTTTTAGCTATGCTCTAACTTTTGAATTCCAGGCGCGTATTGAAGGGCTGGATATTATTCATTACTGGACTGCCGGTATAGGCACTACTATTTCAGTTTTTATTTCCGTGCTGATACACGAGCTTTCCCACTCTTTAATCGCTCTAAAAGAAGGTATTTCTATACGCAAAATAACCCTGTTTATTTTCGGCGGAGTAGCCCAAATGGAACAAGAACCCCAAAGTTCCATGTCCGAATTCAAGATAACCGCCGCCGGCCCCCTGGCCAGCCTGGCCCTGGCTTTAATTTTTGGTATCTTATATTACTCTTTATATGTTACAGGTATATACAACCTTTTAACTACTGCAGTTTCCTTTCTATTTTTGATAAACCTGGGCATGGCCATTTTCAACCTTTTGCCCGCCTTTCCCCTGGACGGTGGCAGGCTGTTGCGCTCTACTATCTGGCTTTTTACCAACAACTTGTTGAAATCTACCAGGGTAGCCGTTTCCATCGGCAGCCTGATAGCTTTTATTATTATGGCCACAGGCTTCTACCTGCTACTGGTCAGGGGTCACATAGGAGCCCTGTGGTACATTTTCGTGGGTTGGCTGCTCCTGCAGGCAGGTCAGGCAAGCTACAGCCAGTTGCTATTTCAGCAGGCTTTTTCCGGGGTAAAAATTTCCGAAATCATGACTACCAGCGTTTATACCGTACCTCCCGATATGAACATACAAGAGCTGGTAGAACAATTCCACAGGCATAAACTGGGCGCATTCCCCGTGGTTTATGGCTCTACCCTCCACGGGCTGGTTACCATGAACCAGGTTAAAGATATACCCAAGGAAAAATGGCCTTACAAAACAGTAGCTTACGTTATGACCCCACTAAGCAAATGCACAGTAGTTTCTCCCCACGAAGATGCCGCTCAAGTTATGACCAAAATGGCTGTAGAGCACCTGGGCAGAATCCTGGTAGTTGAAAATAACGAACTGGCAGGTATCCTGACCCGCACGGACATGATGCGGCTGCTGAGAATGCACATGATCCTGGGTTCCAACTAACACCCCCAGGCATTTCACAAAAGGGCTCCATTTAAGCCATGATAGATTATAGCCGGGCCATATTTCTTCCCCGGGTTTGCATTACAGCCTCTTTTTTAGTAACATTCTACTTAAACAAATATATACCTTCTACACCTGTTCAAATAAAGTGAGCTTCTGCATTCTTTAATTTAAAAGACTTTACCGTAACTGCTTAAGAAACTATAATATTGGGCCGGAAAAATACGCATTAACACTATTATGCAAGGAGGTTGTATATGCTGGTCAAAGTAGAAATACCCCCCTATAAAGAACACCAATTTGAGCGTGGTATGAAAGTAAACAAAATATTAAAAGAACTTCAGCTAAACCCGGAAAGCGTAATTGTTATCAAAAACTCAGAACTTCTAAGCCCGGATGATTGGGTAGAAAAAGATGATGAAATAAGCATACGCAGCGTTATTTCGGGCGGTTAAAGGCGCAGCATATTAAGGAGGGGTAACTGTTGAAATGCATAAAATGCAAAGGCAAGGCTCAAATCAAGCTGCCTCAACATAACTCACGATTTTGCAAAACGCACTTTATAGAATATTTTCATAACCAGGTAAGTAAAGCTATTAAAAATTACCGGATGTTAAATAAAGATGATAAAGTGCTTGTAGCTGTATCAGGCGGTAAAGATAGCCTGGTACTGTGGGAAGTGCTTAACCAGCTGGGCTACTGCCCGGATGGTTTTTACATTGACCTGGGCATAGATGATTATTCCAGGCAATCGGAAAATACCTGCCGGTCTTTTGCCCAACAAAGAGGACTAGACCTGCACACAGTTTCTATTCCCGAACTAATGGGCGGCCTGGGCATTAAAGAAATTTCCCGTAAAACCCGGCGCAACCCCTGCTCAGTATGTGGATTAATAAAAAGATATTATTTTAACCACTACGCGTTGAACAAAAAATATAATGTAATAGCCACCGGGCACAACCTGGACGATGAAGCCGCTACTCTAATGAGTAACCTTACTCGCTGGCAAACCGGTTACCTCTCACGCCAATCGCCGGTTCTGCCTAAAAACCATCCTGCAATGGTAAAAAAAGTTAAGCCACTGCACCGTTTAACCGAAAAAGAAACCGGATCCTATGCCGTTATAAACCGGATCCCTTATATCTACGAAGAATGTCCCCTTGCAGAAGGAGCTCGCTCCATTCTCTACAAAAAAACTTTAAACTACCTGGAATTTTATTCCCCGGGCACCAAGAGGCAGTTTTACCTTGACTTTTTAAAAAAGGGAAAATATAACTTCAAGGATTCCGAGCAGGCGAATTTAACCAGCTGCAATACCTGCGGCCAACCTACCACCCTGGAAACCTGCGCTTTCTGCCACCTGATAGAAAGGCTGGAGGTTAAAAAACAAGTCCTCTCTTAAAACAGGTTGGGGCAAAGCTTTTAAGTTCGCTGGTTAAAATTTTTACTTATAACCCGGCAGTAAATGCAAATAATAAAATATAACCTTTTAAACATCACAGGAGGTGTACCAGTTAAATGCATTTAGATGATCGTGTTTCCCTGGAGCCTGGAACTCCAAAAAAAGGACAGGAAGTAAGGATAGAATACCGCGGACTCCTGGCACAAAATGGAGCTGATACGGTATGGTTAAGGTACGGTAACGACGGGTGGGAGCAAGTTACAGATATTCCTATGGAACGAACTCCTGAAGGAAGTTTCTCCTGCCATACAGAAGCAAAAGGAGAAAGAGAGATAAACTTCTGCTTTAAAGACAGCGCCAACCATTTTGACAACAACAACGGCTCCAACTGGAATTTCATGATTGAATAAAACTTAAATCCAAAACAGGTAACGCGGAAACCCCTGTAAGCAGGGGTTTCCGCTTATTCCTTGTTTGTGCGGGGCTGTAAAACAATATCTTCCCGAGAAAGACGGGGGCGTTGCCCGGGTACGCTGACTGGATATCCAACGGGAAGCAATGCAATTACCTCAATTTCCGCTGGCAACCCCAACAAGGCGTGTAATCTGTCGGCATCAAACATACGAACCCAACAGCTACCCAGGTTCAAGCTACAAGCCCTTAACACCATATGTTCCACTGCTATCCCCATGTCGATAAATGCAGAAAGGGGAATACCGGCCTCCTTAACTGATTCCGGCATCTTCCTTAAATAAAGCAAATCGGCCACTTCCCGGGAGATAACATTTATCTCCACCAGCTCTTCTATTCTCTGAGATACTACTTCCCTGGTAAACACACTCCGGTCCAGGCAGCACACAAATACTACCGGGGCATTGACTACAAAAGTCTGGGTTACCGCTTCCGCTATTAATTCCTTTTCCTTCTCCTGCTGTAGTATAACAAACCGCCATGGCTGACGGTTAGTAGCAGAAGGAGCCAGCCGGGCCGCCTCTAAAATCTCTTCTATCTGGTCCTGCTGCACCGGACGGTCTAAAAACTCCCTTGTACTTCTCCTCTGTTGAATTGCTTCACTTAATTCCATATCCCACACCATGTCACCTTTTTGTTTGTAACTACTAAGTTATTTACTGTTGTTTTTGCCGTAGCTTTAATCATGTTAGTTTAAGCTACGGCAAAAACAACAGGTCCGTCTCACCTCTTATACTGAACCGGCCCGAATACTTGCTTTTATATTACCGTTATTCGCTGGGTTCTTCTCCTATTACATCAACAATAGTAACATCCAGTTCCTCGGAGAGATCCAGTTCACGGTTGGCTTCCTCCACAGGTTCTACGATCCTTATTGTGGGTCGTAAAGTCAAACCCACGTTATTTTTAATAACTATTCCTTTCCAGCCGTTACTCAACTTGACCAGGGTACCGATAGGATAAGCCGATACGCATTTTAATAAAGAGTTTATATAGGAAGTATCCAGCTTATCCGTTAATGAATACAATAACTCTACCGCCTGATGCGGCTTGAACGGTGGCCGGTAAGGTCTGTGCGCCAGCACAGCATCAAAAATATCGGTAACCGCAACAATTCTTGAAAGTTCATCAATTTGCTCTTTCTTAAGGCGGTTAGGATAGCCGCTTCCATCGAGCTTTTCATGATGCTGGTGCACAATATTCTTTACACTGTTACTGTAACTGGTAGCGGGATTATCCCCCAGGGTTTCCAGGCCCCACCTGGGATGCTCTTTTACTAGCTTAAACTCTTCTTCCGTCAAATTATCAGGCTTGTTTAAAACCTGGGGCGGGATGCATACCTTGCCCAGGTCATGTACCATGGCCCCAACTCCCAGCTCTTTTAAACTGTTATGATCGTAACCCAGGGATATGCCCACAATTAACGCAAGTATACATACATTAACAGAGTGGTGGAGAGTGTACTGGTCCTGGTGTATAAGGTCAGCCAGGTTTACCAGCAGCCTGTCCTTTTTTAATAGTTCATTTATAATTTTTTCCACGCTGTTTTTCAACTTTTTTTCTTGGATAACCAGCGAACGGGCCAGCTCGGAAACATCGCCTGCCCTGGTAATGTTTCTTAATATGTTTAAAGCTTCTTTCCTGGTCTCTTGGGATATTACTGTTTCCACTTCAACGTCGTCAATGCGCTGGTCCAGGACATAGATATAATTATAATTGTGTTTGTGCAGGTACTTGATATAGGTGGGTTTTAATTCCACTCCGCGGTTTAAATACAATTCGCCGTCTGGCCCGTAAATAGGGGTAGCAAGGCGCATTCCCGGCTCTAACTTGTCTATGCGGATTTTACACATTTTTAATACCTTCTTTCGGTTGCCCCGGCAATTGTTATTCTAAATAATGAAAGAATTTAATCTTTTTCCCCGCTCCTACAACATCTTTCAGTTGTATTTCCCTTTACCCTGTTGATTCGAAAAATGATAAGATTATTCGGGGCTTTCTTTAATATTATTCTTATTAAATATTATACGCAAACCTTCCAGTGTAAGCAAATTATTTACTACATCAATGGTACTGGCTTCTCCGGCTATAACTTCAGCCATTCCTCCGGTTGCTACTACTACGGGCTCCCGGCTGAACTCTTTTTTCATCCTTTGTACAATAGTGTCTACCTGGCCTACAAAACTGTACAATATCCCTGCTTGAAGGCTGTTAATGGTATTCTTACCTATAATACCGGGAGGCTTTACTATTTCTACCCGCGGCAGTTTTGCAGCCCTGGCAAAAAGAGCCTCCGTAGAAATGCTAACCCCGGGAGCTATAGCTCCCCCCAGGTATTCTCCTTTTTCGGAAAGTGCGCAATAAGTGGTTGCCGTACCAAAATCTACTATGATAAGCGGGCCGCCGTAAAGGCTAAAGCCAGCTACCGCGTTTACAATCCTGTCAGCTCCCACTTCTTCCGGGTTGTCCATCAATATTTTTAGCCCTGTTTTGGTGTGAGCTTCTACCATACAAGGGGTGAGCCCAAAATATTTTTTTGACATCTTTTCTAACGAATACAGCAGGGGAGGCACTACAGAAGAGATAATTATGCTGGAAATATTCTCTGAAGAGATATTGCTGTGGTAAAAAAGGTTTTTAATTACCACCCCCAGTTCATCTTCTGTCCTTTCCCAGTTCGAGGCAACACGCCAGCACACTTTCAACTCTTCATTCTCAAACACACCCAACATTATATGCGTGTTTCCCACATCAATAGCAAGCAGCATTTTTTTCACCTCTTTTCGATAATATAGCAAAGTTATAGATAAAACACAAACTCGTAAATTAAAAAGCTAAAATAGCAAGCAGGAAAAACCCGATAACAGTCGAAAAATATATGAGAAGTCTTGTTAAACTGCAAAACTAAGGGAGACTGGGATGAATTTTTCGAAAATGAACCGCCTGGTACTTTTAATTTTACTTCTTGCCATGGTTACCATGCTCAGTCTTGGCGCTTTTCTTTTTGCTTCGTATGTACCCGGCATAACAGCCTCTTTTCCTCCGGAGCACGAAGTTAAACAGTTTTCCCGGGTAGAAGAGCCCTGGGCTTTTTCACTGGACGAGTTCCACGCATCTTTCCCGGAGGGAGGGTATGTAGCACCCGCTTTTGTAAAAGAAAGGGAAAAAGGCGCCCTGATCTGGGGTGAGGGAGAATACAGTATGCCCGGTGAAACGACTCCCGAAAAGGCCAGCGGCATTTTCCTGGTGGTTTGCGGCGATGTGCTAAGCGAAAAAAAAGAAGCTACTATCTCTCCTCCCGTAGAAGACCCTACCCCGGAAGAAGCCAGGAAAATAGACAAAATAAAACAAGTTTTTCATCAGCAGGAAGGAACACCTGAAATAAACGCAGCAGGAATAACGGGAATGCCCTTGACTTACACCCCGGTAGAAGATTCTTTTTACCTCACATTCGTGGACGAAGAGGGAAACGCTTTTTTTCCCGTACACAATATACAGGCTGTCACTCCCCTGCTATCGGGGACACTTTATGCTTTAGTGTTTATAATACTACTTCTGCTTTTGCAGATTATGTCTTTAAATTTTCCCCCTCCGCAGCGGGAAAATTCTCCCATACTATTAAATGCAGAAAAGCCAGCGGCAGTAACAGTAATTATTTTTGTTGCCGTCACTTATTACCTGGCCGATCTCCTGGAGCTTTCTTACCATTTTCACGCCGCGGGATATCTCCTGGCTATAGTCTTTTTATTAATAATGGCCAGGTTTAATTTTTTCCCTTTTCCATCTTTTGGGATTAACTTGGCCAACTGGAAAAACGGCTGCATCCTGGGAGCAGTAACTTCCTTTTTGTTCCTTGCCCTGCCCCTGCAAGTACCGCAAGGCATAAAAGAAGTCTCCCTTTTGGAACCCGTATTTGATTTTATTATAATATTTTTGTCTGCGGGGCTTTTTCACGAACTGGTATGGCGCGGTTATATCCAGGAAGTTTTAACCAGGGCCTCGGGGATGGTACAGGGTTTAATATATACCGCCCTGCTGGCGGGACTGGTGCATTTCATATTCTTGTACCTGTCATCACCTTCATTGTTTAATTATCCCTTTATATTTGTAGAAATAGCTGTAATGGTTCCTTTTACTGCTTTGATCACCGGATATTTGTTTATAAAAACTCGAAATATTTTTAGCTGCGCTGTTTTAAATACACTGATTATTCTTTTACCCCAATACCTGCAATATCATTAACTAACTGGTAAAGGAGATGGGAGCATTATGGACAATCAAAAAATTGAAGAAGCGGTAAAACTTATTTTGGAAGCTATTGGTGAAGACCCGGAACGGGAAGGTTTAAAAGACACTCCCCGGCGGGTGGCCAAGATGTATACGGAAATCTTTAAGGGCATCCACGAAAACCCCCGCGAATGGCTTAAAGAATATTTTGTAAGCGACGAACATGACGAAATCGTCCTTATAAAGGATATTTCCTTTTACTCCATGTGCGAACACCACTTGTTGCCGTTTTATGGCAAAGCCCACCTGGCTTACATCCCCGCGGGAGGAAAGCTGATAGGCTTGAGTAAACTGGTTAGAGTCATTGAAACTATTTCACAAAGACCTCAACTTCAAGAAAGACTTACCAAGCAGGTAGCAGATGTGGTGATGGAAATGCTGGGCCCCAAAGGAGTAGTGGTAGTAGTGGAAGCCGAGCACCTGTGCATGAGTATACGGGGGGTAAAAAAACCCGGAGCCGTTACCGTAACTTCAGCCATAAGAGGCCTGTTCCGTAAAAACCCTCTTTCCCGGGAGGAAGCATTTTCGTTAATTAAAGGAGAATAGTAATTCACCCGGGGTTGTTTCAGGCATGGCCTCGGATAAAGCTGGTAACAAGTTTGTTTACCGGCAATACAACGAGAAAACCAATACAGCCTGGACAGGCCCGGGATAAATATCAAACAGGGGGTAATAACCTTGACCTCAGCTACATTAAGGGTGATCTCCCGTTCACGTGAAGAAATTATTGCTGAATTTAAACACCTGGGAGTCGACCAGGCCGGTATTAGAATCATGTCAGAAAAAGCCACGTTCCACTTGCTAAAAGTCGACCACCTTAAACCGCAGGCTGCAATAATATTAAAACAGGAGTCACTTTCTGCCGGAGCAGAAACCGCAGTGCCCCGGGACACCATAAATCTTAAAGAAGAATACACCAGTGCAATAATTATGGGAACGGAAAAACAGCTGCGTTATCTGCAGGAAAAGTTGAACCGGCAGCCGTTTGGCCTGTCCGAGTTGGCCAAAAAACTGGAATCGTTCTTAAAACATCAGAATAAAAGGAAGCATTCTCTAAGACTGGGCAACTATTCACTCCCCCTGGGAAGCAGGACTCTTGTAATGGGAGTTGTTAATGTTACCCCGGATTCTTTTTCCGACGGGGGCAAATTCGTATCCGTCAATGACGCCTTAAAGCAGGCGCAAAACCTGGTTGAAGAAGGCGCCGATATAATTGACCTGGGCGGGGAATCCACGCGCCCCGGGGCGGTTCCGGTTTCAGAAGAAGAAGAGTTGAAGAGAGTTATGCCAGTCCTCAAGGCCCTTAAAAGTGAGGTTAATGCTCCTGTTTCAATTGATACGTATAAAGCCTCTGTTGCAGAAAAAGCACTGCAAGAAGGGGCCACCATGATTAACGACGTATGGGGATTTAAAGCTGATAAAAATTTGGCTTCAGTAGCGGCACAACATGAAGTCCCGGTATGCCTGATGCACAACAGGGAGAAAGCAGAATACCACGATTTAATGGGAGAGTTAGTGCAGGATCTCCGGGAAAGTATAGACCTTGCCCTCAGTGCAGGGGTAAAAGAAAATAATATAATTATTGACCCCGGGATAGGATTCGGCAAAACTACCGGGCACAACCTGGAAGTCATGAAACGACTGGAAGAATTGCAAGGACTGGGTTACCCAATCCTTTTGGGCACTTCCCGCAAGTCACTGATTGGAAATGTACTGCAGCTTTCTGTCGACGAGCGTCTGGAAGGGACTGCCGCCACGGTATGTTACGGGATAACCAGGGGGGTTGATCTGGTAAGGGTCCACGATGTTAAATTTATGAAACGGATTTGCACCATGACCGATGCCATGCTTGGAAGTTAGAAGTAAGTGGGGAAGCCTACCAATATTTCTAACCAACGTGCAGTGTCAGTTATTTTTAGACTATAAAGAAAGAAGGATGAGATATGGACCGGATAACCATCAGGGACATTTCCCTTTACGCTTACCACGGTGTGCTGCCGGAAGAAAAAGAAAGGGGGCAGGAATTCCGGATAACCGTAGAGCTGGCCCTTGATTTGAAAGGTATAAGCAAAAACGACCGGTTGGAAAACACCGTGGATTATAGTACGGTGCTGGAAGAGATAAAGAGCATGGTCCAGAAAGAAAGCTACAACCTGCTGGAAACGCTGGCTGAGCGCATGGCCTCGCGGTTATTAAATACAGGGCCCATCCTGGAAGCTAAAGTTACAGTAAGTAAGCCCCGCCCCCCGCTGGCCGGTATAACCGGGGGAGTAGAAGTTTCGGTTTCCCGGAAAAAATACTCCACGGCTGAATATCCCCGGCATACCGTCTGTGTAGGCCTGGGAGCTAACCTGGGAAACAGGAGTTACCATTTACAGCAAGCTGTAGAAAAACTTAACCACTATCCCCGTACCGAAATAGCTGCAACTTCTTGTATTTACGAAACAGAGCCGGTGGGTATTGATACTTCACAAAACTTCTACAACGCCGCACTGCTTATTAAAACCAGCCTGTCCCCGGTAAACTTTCTGATACGCACCAAAGAAACTGAACGCGAACTTGGCAGGAGCAATAAATGCGAAATGAGTTCGCGCTATATCGACATAGACCTGCTACACTACCAGGAGGTTACCATGAACACCCCCCTGCTTTCACTACCTCACCCTTCCATACCACATCGCTGGTTTGTCCTGGTGCCCTTAAATGAAATCTGCCCCGACCTGCAACTACCTGGTTACCAGCAAACTGTTAAAGAGCTTTTGAATTCACTGGGAGAACCAATAGGCATCAAAAATACCGGGCAAAAGCTTAACCTTTGATAATCACCCGGGCTTTATTAAAATACAATTCATAACAGAATAGTAAAGGAGGGACACCAGTACCGGCAGGTATGGCGCCCCTCCTTAAACTTTCGGATCTATTAACCGGTTGCAACCATTTTAGAAAAGTCCTTGCACTTTGCCGGTTTCCGTGTCCACATCCACGCGGCGGTATGCGGGATCGGAAGATGTTCCAGGCATCATGGGAATAGTTCCTGCAAGGGGAACCACAAAGCCGGCACCCTTGTAGGTGAGAATGTCTCTTACAAACAGCTTCCATCCCTTGGGTGCACCCTTTATGGCAGGGTTGTCAGTCAAGCTAAGGTGTGTTTTGGCCATACAGGTACCCAGCTCTTTCATCAATTCCTTGTCTTCTTCCATCTTCTTGGCTTTCTCCAGTGCTTCAGGGGAATATTCTGCGCCGTCTCCACCGTAAACTTCTTTTACTATCATGTCTATACGCTCGCGCAGCGGTGTATTAAGGTCGTAGAGGAACTGGAATTCGTTTGGCTGGTTGGCTGCTTCTTCTACGGCTTCTGCCAGCTCCGTAGCTCCATCGCCGCCGTACTGCCAGTGCTTGGAAACAGCAACCCAGGCCCCGGCTTCTTCTGCCAGCCTGCGAACTGCATTAATTTCGTTATCCGTATCGGTATAGAAGTGGTTAATACATACCACAGGGTTAATACCGGATTTCTTGACCGTGTTGATGTGCTGGATGAGGTTTTCGCATCCTTTTTCTACCCATTCAACGTTCTCTTCATTGTAAGCGGGGTCAATTGGCTGCCCGGGCTTGGGTACCGGTGCTCCACCATGGCACTTCATGGCCCTGATAGTAGTTACCAGTACCGCGGCATGAGGCTTGAGTCCGGACATGCGGCACTTGAGGTTCCAGAACTTCTCAAAACCGATGTCGGCACCAAAGCCGGATTCCGTTACTACATAATCAGAGAGTTTCAACCCTACACGGTCTGCAACAATGGAGGACTGGCCTATTGCTATATTGGCGAACGGACCGGCGTGTACCATTACCGGCTGGCCTTCCAGGGTCTGCATAAGGTTGGGGTTGAGCGCGTCAACCATCCATGCAGTCATGGCCCCGTCTACTTCCAGGTCTTTAGTGGTAATATCGTTGCCGAACCTGTCCTTGGCTACTACTATTTTACCCATTCTTTCACGCATATCTTTAAGGTCTTTGGCCACGGAAAGAATAGCCATTACTTCAGAAGAAACGGCAATATCAAATCCGGATTCCATCAGGTATCCGTCTTTTTTGCCGCCCAGCCCAATAACCATATTACGCAGCGCCTGGGCACAGAAATCAATAATCCAGTTAATCTGCACATTTCTTGGATCAATATCCAGCCTCTTCAGATTACGCTTTTCCAAAAACTTGTCACTGTAATTTTGTTCGTGCTGCATCCTGGAGGTAAGCGCTACCATGGCCAGGTTGTGCGAATTCATGATGTCATTGATGTCTCCGGTTAATCCCAGCGAAAATGGGGTCAAAGGTATACATTGAGCCAATCCTCCACCTGCGGCAGAACCCTTGATATTCATGGTGGGTCCTCCGGAAGGCTGGCGAATAGCTGCCATAACGTTTTTGCCTAACTTGCCCAGCCCCTGGGTAAGCCCGATAGTAGTAGTGGTTTTACCCTCTCCCAGGGGAGTTGGGTTAATGGCTGTAACATCGATGTACTTGCCGTCGGGCTTATCTTTCAAACGCTCTACTACTTTTTTGTAGTCAACTTTGGCAATATAGTGGCCGTGGGGCAACAGTTCTTCTTTTTCCAGGCCCATCTCTTCGCCAAGCTGTTGCACCGATTTCATCCGCGATTCCGCTTCTTCCGCTATTTCCCAATCTTCATGCTTTGTAGGATCCAAAGCCATAATACTAACCTCCCTTAAAAAATATTATTAAAATTTACCTAACCATCCTTACATAACAAATATTTAACACTTTAAGCATATATAATTCTTTTTTTTGCAGTCCACCTGCGGCTTTCTTGTATATGGCAGTTAAACCTCACCTGCAGGGCCTGCCTCCAGCACTGCATTTTCCACGGCTTCTGCAACAGCTTCAGCCGCCAAAATACCTGTCAAACTCCAATCTGCTTCTTGCTCACCCAAAGACATGGTAAAGATGGTGTCCCCGTCCCACATGGTATGTACCGGCCATATGGAACAAGCCAGGCCATTTTGGGCCATTTGGGCCACCTTGGTGGCTCCTTCTTTACTGAGCCGCGCATTGGTTGCTACTACTCCCAGTGTAGTATTATACATACCTGTTCCCATATCACCCCCCGACTTTATAATTTCACTGGTTTGTAAAAAGCTGCCGCTTTCGGGACAAACGGGACCGGCGATCTGTTCACCTTTCCGGTTAAACACATCCCCAAATGCATTAACTATTACCAGGGCCCCTACTATCAGTTGTCCCGCTTTCCTGGAAGCTGTACCTTGCCCCGACCTGGCAGCGTTTATTGGCCCCAAAATCTTCCCTACGGTTGCGCCGGTGCCAGCACCATATGAACCCTGGCTTACGGGAGAGCTGGATGCATTCTCACAGGCCCGGTAACCCATCTGTTTGTCCGGGCGAAAAGATGCATCACCATTAAACAAATCAAATATTACCGCCGCAGGAACAGCAGGTACCATGGCCGGGCCTACTGCAAACCCTTTACCTTTCTCTTCCATGTACTGCATTACCCCGGCTGCTGCATCCAGTCCAAAAGCACTACCCCCGGTCAACAAGACCCCGTGAACCTGATTTACCAGCCTCATGGGTTGCAGCAGATCAGTCTCCCTGGTGCCGGGCGCTCCCCCCCGGACATCTACCCCGGCTGTTGCTGCTTCTTCAGGAACAACCACGGTACATCCCGTTAAAGCCCTGTTTTCCGTAACAGTGCCTACCTTAATACCTTCTATATCTACAATGCAACCTTTCATAGTGGGCGCTATTCACCGCCGCTCGTGATTTTTTTCCCAATTTAGATTAAATTACTGAATAATTAGCGCGGCCCCCGGTTAAAATTATTTATCTTCTTCACGTGTTTCTTCATTTAACTTATCCTCTATATTGCCACTTGTATTATTCTCCCCGGTTATATTATCTTCGCCGCCCTTTACTTTTTCATTGCCTGTATCTTCCTGTCCAGATTCCATCTCAGTTACTGAATCAGAATTCTCCTTATCAGAATTCTCCTTAGACTCACCAATTTCCTGCTGTTTAAATTCTGACTCTTTTACTTCCCCATGACTTTGACTTTCTTCTTCCCGCAGATCATCCAGTTCCTCTATGCTCTTCGTGCCTTCAATTAATGCTTCTATCTCTCTGGCATCCAGAGTTTCCCTTTCCAACAGGGCCTGGCTGATTATCTCCAGTTTATCCTGGTGGTTCTCTATAAGTTCCTGGGCACGGTGGTAACATTTGTCTATTAATTTCCTTATTTCCCTGTCTATAGACTTGGCAATTTCTTCACTGAAATCCCTGTCCCTGGCCAAGTCTCTTCCCAGGAAGACCTGTCCCTGCTTGCTGCCCAGGGTAATAGGGCCCAGCTCTTCGCTCATACCGTATTCCATTATCATCTGCCGGACTATGGAAGTAGCCCTTTCCAGGTCATTCTGAGCCCCGGTGCTGATTTCTCCCAACACGCACTGTTCCGCCACCCTGCCGGCCAGCAGTGCACTCACCCTGTCCATAAGCTCCGAACGGGTCATGTAATAGCGGTCTTCTTCCGGAAGCATAAGGGTATAACCCCCGGCTCTTCCCCGGGGTATTATAGATACCTTGTGCACGGGATCAGTGCGGGGCAGCAGATAACCCACCAGGGCATGGCCGGTTTCGTGGTAAGCCACCAGCTTTTTCTCAAAATCGCTGATAACCTTGCTTTTCTTTTCTGTTCCAGCTATTACCCTGTCAATAGCTCCCTCCATATCCTGCATATCTATGGCTTTTTTATTGTTCCTGGCTGCAAGCAAGGCAGCTTCATTAACCGCATTTTCCAGGTCCGCCCCTGTAAAACCGGGAGTACGCCGGGCCACTACTTTTAAACTTACATCATCCGATAGCGGCTTGTTGTGGACATGAACCCGGAGTATTTCCTCCCTGCCCTTAATATCAGGGTAGTTTACAGTGATCTGACGGTCGAACCTTCCCGGCCTCAAAAGGGCAGGGTCCAGAATATCGGGGCGGTTGGTAGCAGCAATTAATATGATGCCTTCATTAATGTCAAACCCATCCATTTCCACCAGCAGCTGGTTAAGGGTTTGCTCCCTTTCATCGTGGCCACCGCCCAGGCCTGCTCCCCGCTGTCTGCCCACGGCATCCATTTCATCTATAAATATTATGCAGGGGGAATTCTTTTTCGCGTTTTCAAAAAGGTCCCTGACCCGCGAAGCTCCTACCCCTACAAACATCTCTACAAAGTCAGAACCGCTGATACTAAAGAAAGGCACCCCTGCTTCCCCGGCTACAGCCCGGCCCAGCAAAGTTTTGCCCGTTCCCGGGGGGCCCACCAGCAGAACCCCCTTAGGGATCCTGGCCCCGATTTCTATAAACTTCTTGGGATCCTTTAAAAATTCAACAATTTCCACCAGTTCAGCTTTTTCTTCGTCAGCCCCGGCCACTTCTCTAAAAGAAACATTTTTTTGCTCCGGCTCATAGAGCCTGGCTTTGCTTTTTCCAAAATTCATTACTTTACTGCCGCCACCCTGGGTCTGCTGCATAAAGAATATAAAAAGACCTATAAGCAGCAAAAAAGGAACAATATATATCAAGCTGGTCCACCAGTTACTCCCCGGTTCGGAAACATTATAAGTTATTTCGTGGCTGATCTTATCTATTTCCTCCGATTCTATTTCCTCCGATAAATCAAATTCCTCACCTACTTCCGATTTGTACTTCTTCTCTCGTTCATCTCCTTCTCCAATATAAGCGGTTACTTCATGGCCTTCCTTCTCTATATGGGTAACTTCTCCTTTTTTAATTTTTTCAATGAACACGGAAGTATAAATTTCTTCCACATCCTCACCAGGG
>PWGO01000163.1 GCA_003554525.1 Syntrophomonadaceae bacterium
CTGACTTCCAACTTCTAAAAAGGTATCCCCCCCATCTTAATCTTCCCCCCCGGTGGGGGGAAGAAAGAAGCCCGCGGCAAGGAAGCATAAAATAACCCAAAGATTGTAGCTTTACCCCCGGTGGGGGGAAGAAAAAAGCCCGCGGCAAGGAAGTATAAAATAACCCAAAGATTGTAGCTTTACCCCCCGGTGTCAAGTGTGTAACTGGGTTAGCATCAGAGGGGAGGAAGATATTTCACACCAATGTGAGTGCTACCGCCAGGAGGGAGGAAGATGTGGTGGCACCAATTTGAGAGTAGTAATCACCCAATATTTTTAACTTCCACCCCGGGATAATAGTGTTCAAGGATCTCCCTGTAATTACTGCCTTGTTTGGCCATACCGTTAGCCCCGTACTGGCTCATGCCTACCCCGTGTCCACTGCCCCCTCCCATAATGGTTACTTTTTTTAATCTACCTTTTTTATCCCTGGTTTCTTCCAGGCAGGCAAAAGCACTGGGTAACACCTCGTAATCATAACAGGGTTCTGCGCGGTGCCTCTCCAAAGTTACCGGGGGATGCCCTTTCAGATACTGCACCGGGCGAAGCGTAAAGCGTATGTTGTATTCTTTTTTTACCCGGTATGTGCCTTTCGTTCCTTCCAGTTCAATTACTTTTAAATTACCCCCTTCCCCGCGCTTTACCGGTTGGATTTCTTTTAATTCCCCCAGAGGGTCAGGGGGAATTGATTTAGATGCAAACTCCCTTCCACTCAAGGTTAAAATGGAAGAAGGATCGTGCTTATAGCGGCGGGGCAGGTTCCTTTCTATTGACGCCTGTAGCTCTTCCCGGCTCATTTCTACCTCCCACCTGAAAAAAGGAGAATCATAATCATAAGCGTCTTCCGGAGCCTGCTGCAAAAATCTTCTGATTGTCCCTTCACTTTTCAGGCTTAAATTTTCCCCCGGCACCTGTGAATCCGCCTGCAAATATGAAACTTCCGGTCCTGGAAATTCGCCGTGAGAACAGCCCCACACCTCTCCAAAACCGGCCGTATGACCGCAAGATGTAGAAAAATAGCGCGCATCTACTACCCGCCCGTCATTAAACACGACTTCCCCTTCCGTCTCTTTAACCGCCCTTTTAATATTCTCGCTACCGGGAGAGTTATTGTAAACCTGCGTACTTATGCTGTCATCCAGATGGGCATCGTAGGCATCTCTTTTGCTGGAATTAACAGCCCGGTAAGCATACGAACGCGCTGCAACCGCCTGGGCTTTAAGCGCTTCCAGCTCAAAATTCCGGGGCATTTCGCTGGGAACAACCCGGCCCAGGTAATCTTCCAGGGGAAGTTCGTTTATTACCACGAACTTCCCCTGCCGGGGATTTATTTCTACTACACCCTGGTAACGGGGATTTCGACTGCCCCATCCTTCCCTCTGGAGGTTTTCCCACACTATGGCTTCACTTTCCGCGGGGACAATTCGGACCCGGTTTTCAAAATATTTGGGTTCACTGTCATGCGGAACAACCTTTATTTTTTTCCCCTGCGTTTCTACCCGGAAACGCGTGCCCTCCGGGTAATTATATTCGCGGCCCGTGCCTTCCTCGCGAAGAGCAAGTTCCGAAGCAGCGCTAAAATCCATCCTGGAATGATAAAGGTTTTCCATAGTAGAGTCATTTATAATTACCCTTATATTTTCAGGAATATCTATTTCCTGGTGAAGCCCTGAATTAAAAGGAGTCTTTTCCATCTTCCCGGACCGCTGGAATTGAATAAAATAATCCGACATCATGTGTGAATATTCCCGACTTCCTGATATGAAGGAGTAAATCTTTACCATGACAGCAAGAACTAAAACCAGTTGCGCCAGCTTTAATATCATGGTTTTATTCTTATTCCGTCTTCTTAACTTTTTTCTTTTTTTCCCCCATTTTCCCGCCATAATCCGCCTCCCCACCGTAAACGTGATTCTCTTTAAAATAACAGCCCTGTCTTAATAATTATTAATAATTATTGCAATTAAAACTTATATTTTACGAGAATTTTTAAAGGAATCCGGGGGTCCACATCGAATACTAAGTCTGAAAACTTCAATAAACAAAGGAGGCATTTATTTATGGAGGTAAAAATAATCGAAGATGAATGTACCGCATGCGGCATTTGTGAAGATGTGTGTCCCGAGGTCTTTGAGCTGGGAGAAGAGGACGTTGCAATAGTAAAGATAAACCCGGTACCTGAAGAATACCAGGAAGCATGCCGGGAAGCAGCCGATGAATGCGCCAGCGAAGCTATAGTAATCAGCGAATAATCAAGAAGTTATATTAACGTAACCGGTAACACACAGTATCGCTGTTATACCGGTGCGAGGCTTTACCATTTAAAAGGAGGGGGAACCCCCCTCCTTTTAAAATTGCTTTTACTTTCCGATAAGACTGAGCGTTTTTTTCAACTACCAACTTCGCTGCGGCGACGAAGCTGACCGCAGGCTCCCTCTATGTCCTCTCCGCGTTCCTTGCGGATAGAAACGGAAATATTATGGTTTTCCAGCACTTCCATGAAATTTTTTATCCTTTTTTTATCCGGCCTTTTAATGTTTTTTTCCCCTGTAGGGTTAGCCGGAATTAAATTCACATGACACAGCATTCCTTTTAGTAAACCAGCCAGTTCACGGGCCTTTTGTTTGCTATCGTTAAAACCGTCAACCAACATATATTCAAATGTTGCCCGTCTTCCCACTTTTTCTATATAATTCCTGCATGCTTCCAAAACCTCTTCTACAGGATGTTTTTTGTTTACCGGCATTATTTGCGACCGGGTTTCATTATCCGGGGCATGAAGCGACACAGCCAGAGTTACCGGCATTTCTTCCCTTGCAAACTCTTCCATCTTTGGAGGTATTCCCGCAGTAGAAACACTCATATTCCTGAATCCGAGACCCAGCCCCCGGGGATGATTAGCCGTCTTTAAAAACCTGACCAGGCCAGACAGGTTAAGCAGCGGTTCCCCCATCCCCATAACTACGATATTTTTTATTTTACCACTACCATCCAGATGTTTTTCCGCCAGAATTACCTGGTCCAGCATCTCCCCCGGTGATAAATTTCTTACCAGCCCTCCTTTTGCAGAAGCACAAAAAACACAGGCAAGTCCACAGCCTACCTGTGAAGAGACACAAACCGTATTACCATATTCCTGCTTCATAACGGCGCATTCCAGAAGCTCGCCGTCCAGTGCTCGAAGCAGGTATTTCTCCGTTCCATCCCGCGGTGAAACCCGCTTTTCCTTTACTTCCAGGGTATTAATCAGTATTTTCTCCTTCAACTCCTCTCGCAGGCTAACCGGCAGATTGGACATTTCCTCCAGGTATAATACTTTTTTCCCGTAAACCCATTCCAAAAGCTGATCCGCCCGGTAAGAAGGCTGGTTCATGTTTTTTATTAACTCCACTACTTCCTGTATAGAATAATCTTTTATTATTTCCCTGCCTTCGTACATGCTGTTCACTCCCTTCCTACCTTCCTACCTACCTACCTACCTTCCTTCCTTCCTTAGTTCCTCTCTTTTTCACCATTTCACTCAAACTAATAGCTTAATACCCCCGTCTTAAAATTTTTTCTGCGCAAGTACAAGAAGAACAAACAACTTAAAAAGTAGCTTTTCCTCCTTATTGCTTTATTACCCCCAGGTAAAAACACTCCCTTTTTGGGAGTGCTTATAAACCGGCATCGCATTGAAGCTTGAACTGATGAACTCTTGAACTGATAAAACTGGTGCGGGCGAAGGGATTTGAACCCTTAAGGGATGATATCCCACTGGATCCTAAGTCCAGCGCGTCTGCCAGTTCCGCCACGCCCGCACAAATAAACCCGGTCAAAACCCGGGAGGTTATTTACCCTGCAACTGCTTAAATTATAACAAATATAATAAAGGGAGTAAAGCTGCATGCGGGAGCTGATGGTAAATGAGAATAAAAAAGGCGTAACTACATTGGAGGTTGGAAGTTAAAGGTAACTATTCAAGCAGTAAAATGATAGAGGAGAAGAAAAATTTAATAGATAAGATAAATAGAAGTGGGGATAAACTTCCAAAAAGCTTATCCCCACTTCTATTCTGGCTGGGGTGGCAGGATTCGAACCTGCGCATGCGGGGTCCAAAACCCCGTGCCTTACCGCTTGGCGACACCCCAATAAATAGCGGAAATATGGGGTGAGTGATGGGATTCGAACCCACGACCTCCAGGGCCACAACCTGGCGCTCTAACCTGCTGAGCTACACCCACCGTATTTATTTCCTCAACTCGCAAGAGATATTTTAGCATGCGCTATTTTAAAAGTCAAGAAATACAGGCTATTATCTAAACGTTTATTTAAATCCTGCTCCGCCAGCAAGGCTACCCAGTATTCCCTTGGGAAAGGCGTTTAACTCTTTCTTTTACCGGCGGGTGCGTACTAAACAGCCCCCCGAGTCCTTTGGCAGACAAGGGGTTTATGATAAACATATGCGATGCAGCCTCGTTTACTTCTATAGGCCGTCCCCGGGCGTACCTTTCCATTTTCTGAAGGGCGCTGGATAGCCCTTCCGGGTTGTGGGCCATGGAAGCCCCGGTAGCATCTGCATGATATTCCCGGGTACGTGAGATAGCCATTTTGATAAGGAGCGCCGCCAACGGGGCTATAATAAGCGCCGCCAGCTTTATAAGAAGCATAACTGGAGAACCTCCGCCATCCCGGCGACCTCCCCCAAACATAAGCCCCCACATACCCATACGCGAAATAAACATGAGGGCCCCCGCAATTACCGCAGCCACGGTACTAATTAAAATGTCCCGGTTTTTGATATGAGCCAGTTCGTGGGCCAGCACCCCTTTAAGCTCTTCATAATTTAGCATACGCAGCAGGCCTACTGTAACAGATACCACGGAGTGATTGGGACTACGGCCCGCGGCAAAAGCATTGGGTTGTTCAGCCGGCATTATATATATACGGGGCATGGGCATCCCGCTGTTTTCTGCCAGCTCACGCATGGCGCGGTACACCTGCGGCGCCTCACTTTCTTTAAGAAGACGGGAACGCGTCATTTTTACCGCTATAGAATCACTGTACCAGTAAGCAAAAAAGTTAAACGCCAGGGCGATTATAAAAGCAAATATTACACCTGTTTCGTCAAAAAGCAAGCCTCCAAAAAACAACAACACCAGAGTTAACAGTACCATTAAGAACATGGTTTTAATATGATTCATGGTATTCACCTCCCCTGTCCATATATATTATACCACCGGGTAAAAATAAATACAATTTGGAACGGCGTCTTTTACTACCTGCCATAAGAGGGAAGGGAAGGGGAAAACACCTCTATTGAAAAACGTATATAGGACCCTGGTATGAAGGCTCCGAGAGTTTCCTGTAAGCGCAGGCTACCGCCAAAATACTTACCGGCATGGCAAACAATATCCCCACTCCACAGAGTAAAAACCCAAGAATGATGATCAATGCCGTTAACAAATACAGCATAAATAGCTTAAAAACATTACCTTCCGTGGCGCTCCAGCTGAGGGTAAAGGATTCTACAATTCCCACCTCCCTGTCTACCAGGTAAAAGATATAAAAACTTGTACGTATTGATACATATACCCCGGGCAGGAAAAATATCAATGTCCATAAAGCGGGACCCACTATAGAGTCCACTATAAAAAAAGGAATAAGTGCTGCATTAACAGCCAGAGAAACCAGCAAAGAAGCTAAAATAAACCTGCCGATAAGGAAAAAACAGGCAAATAAGTCAAACAAATGCGCCCGGTAACCGTCCACCAGCTTAAGAGCTACCAGAACGTACCCCATAATTAAAATACCGGCCACTATATAGATAATTATTGTGGCAAAAGCCAGTTCAATCCAGGCCAGTTCCCCCTTGAGTTCTTCCGGATGACCAATAATAATACCCAGGATTAAAGAAACCAAAAGTACAATCACAAAGTATGCAAGGGTTACCAGCACCACTATCCTCAAATTGTTTGCAGCGGTGGTAAAGCCAAAGGCAATGGCTTCCGCGAAATCAAAACTTGATTTTTCCACGGTTTCACCTCCTACTCATTTAATTCGTTAGCGTTTGTTTAAAACCGGTACTTTCAATAAAATTCCCCCCCTTTTTCCGAACAAATTAAAATAATTTAACGGTAATTCCACAATTCCTTGCTGCTAGTAGAAACAGCTACCACGGCTTTTTCCTGGAGAAGTAAGCCGGCCTCTTCCGGGGTTTTTACCAGCCCCCCTGCTATTAAAGGAATACCGGCTTCTTCGGCTGCAGGTGAAAAATATGGAGCTGACATGCCCGGAAGTACCTCCACAGCATAGGGCCGGGTTTTTTTTATTATTTCCGCCCCCGTTTTCAAAGCTGCCGAATCCAGAATAAACAATCTTTGCACCGCCAGCAAAGAAACTTCCCGGGCGTAACTTATCATGCTGTTTTTGGTAGAGATAACCCCGTCCAGCCCAAGCCTTTCTTTTAAAAACCTGATACCGGCGCGGTCTTGTTTAATACCCTCCACCATTTCGGCATGGGCAAAAGTTAACTTTCCCGCCTGCCTGGCCAGGTTAACTGCTTTCTCCAGGGAAAATATATCCCCGGATAAAAAAAACAGGGCGGCGGCATGCGAAGAAGCTGCTTTTTCCGTATCTTTTAAATTCTTCACGGCACATATAACCGGTGATTTTTGAAAAAGGGAATAAATATCCCTATCCCGCATGTTCATCTTCCTAACTGTTAGTTATACAAATAATACTTTCACCTGGAATATACCATATTTTGTCTACTATTGTCGAGACATATTTATTTAATTCTTTTCACGGCAAGAGAAATCCTTTTATTACTTATAAAAGATCAGGGGCAGTAAGCAAGTCTTTAGGAGCTTTTATCTTGTCTCTTGCTTCTTGCTTCTTGTTTTTGGTTTCTTGCTTTGTAACTACTCAGGCATCCACTGCTGCGCCAGGGGGACTGCGCCAGGGGTGCGCCAGGGGGACGGTTCCATCGTCTTCCCTTCGGACCTCCGCTTCGCTCCGGTGACGCTCGAAGAACGAAATCGCTTTGCGATGGTTTTTAAAAAAGACCCCACATAAAAAAATAGTGA
>PWGO01000151.1 GCA_003554525.1 Syntrophomonadaceae bacterium
CAGCTGTCTGAAAGCGAGAAAGAAAGTATTTACAATGAAGTGGTGCCCCCGATTAAAGAGGAAGTAGAAGAAATAATAATCGAAAATGAAGAAACGGTGGTAGAAATTGGAGAAGAGCTGTTTGAGGAAAATAAGCTAACCGGGGAGGAAGCCAGGGAAATAATAGATACAGCAGAAGAAAATGAACTTCCCTGAAAAAGAAAAGAAAAGGAAAGGCAAGAGCAAAAATACAGGCATGTATTAAGGTAATTTATTTGCAGGGCAGTACTACAGCTAAACTTTTAAAATAAACAATTATTAACAGTACGCATAATTCGACTATTAGCGGAGAGAATAAAAACGAAATTGTATTTACTCAGGTTGATAGTGACCTGGCGCCAGGAGCAATAACTATCCGGGTGTCAGGTTTAGAAAAGCCTTTTTTCTCTCACCTGTAACTTATCTCAACCTGAGTATTTACGCTAAATTTCTAAATTAATTTTTTTGGGGGTGAATATTACCGTGGCACTAGAAGTAAAATGTAGCGTTAGCAACTGCAATTACTGGGATAACATGTACTGTATTGCATCTGCAATTGAAGTAAATGCCGATGATGGTGGTGTGGAAGCTCCAACTTCAGATTCTACCTGCTGTGATACCTTTAAACCGTCCAAATATGCAGGCCACGAGTAATAACTTAGGCAGTTGCATGTTACCTGAAAGCGGCTGTTGGGCAAAAGCAATCGGGTGGAAGTTTTTAACTTCCACCTTTTTTTTGTTTGCAAGGAGCTGTTTTGCTGTTTGAAATGCCCGGCCACGTCTTGTCTTATATTGCTGCTTGCTGGTATGCTTAACCCGTTGAACTTTTTGGCAGGTTTATATTTTCGCAGATCCGGAAGGGAAAATAATGAAATATAGAGAATATGTTAAAAAAGCCTTTGGAATTGGACAAGCAATAAAATGCCGGTATTTATCATGCCGGAGCAGTTAATCTCTAAGTTGATTATTACTGATTAAAAGGAGTTGTATACCCGTATGGAAGACCTGGTTTTTAAAACAGTACACTGCAACCTCTGCAAGCACCAGTTCAAGACTCCAAGAGTGAAGCGCAAAAAACAGAAAGCCATAACCACGGACCCCGATTTCTGTGTACACTACGAATCGGAAAACCCAATATATTACTATGTTGCGGTATGCCCTCAATGCGGATATTCTTTTACTGAAGCTTTTAAGCGGCCCAAAAAAGGCATTGAAGAAAAGGTGCCTTCTTTGGATGATGACTACTTGAGGCAAAGAGATGCCGATATTGCGGAGAAATCTTACTGGAGAGCCATAGAATGTGCCATGGTGCAGGAGGAAAGGAGTGCAGTGCTGGCAGGGCTTTATCATCACCTGGCGTGGGTTTACCGCTTAAAAGGAGATAAAGAAAAGGAAAAAGAAGCGTTACAGAAAGCGTACCAGTATTATTATACTACTTACCAGGAAACCTACGCTGGCGACACGGGAAGGATCATGTACTTGCTGGGAGAAATAAGCCGGCGTTTGGGAAATTACAAGGAGGCGGTTTTCTATTTAGCCAAGGTGGCCAACGACCGGACCATTGCCGACCCGGGACTGACCCGCCAGGCCCGGGAGATATGGCAGAGGGCCCGGGAGGAATACAAGGAAGAAACTGCACAGGAAGAGGAGTCACCGCAGGAGTAGTAAACCGTTAAAACGGGGTTTGCAGCCCGGTAAAACTGGCCCTGCAAGGGCAGGCGTTCGTGCCTGCCATTAAGGTATAATACAGGAAGGTGCCCGCTTATGCATGAGTTGCCCGTAGTAAAAAACCTGGTGGAGATAGTATTACAGCATGCGGAAATGAACCGGGCCGAGCGGGTGGTTTCTATAACCCTGGAGATAGGTGAATTAAGCGATCTGGAAGATGAATGGATGCAAAAGTACTTTAATTTTGTAAGCCGCGGAACTGTAGCCGAGGAAGCTGAACTGGTAATTCACAGGTGCCCGGTGGTAGTGCAGTGCTCAGAATGCAACCGCCGCTTTGAAGTTTCCCTGGAAGAGCTGCCTCCCGATAAGTGCCCGGCCTGCAGTAACTGCGAAAAATTCAACGTGGTTAAAGGTAAGGAATTTTATATTAGGGAGATGAAAGTAATATAACCATGTATGAAAAAGAGAATGAAAAAAGTATAGGAAAGAACAGCCGGGAAGAGTTCAGGTTAATAGAAGTAAAAGAAGATATTTTAGCCGACAACAAAAGCGAAGCTCAAAATTTGAGGAACCGGCTTAAACAAGCTGGAACCTATTTGCTTAACCTCATGTCTTCTCCTGGTTCCGGCAAAACCAGCCTTATTCTTCAGCTTGTGGAAAATCTTCGGGGAGATTTGAAAACAGGGGTAATCGAGGCCGATATTGATTCCTCGGTGGATACAGAAAGGCTAACCGGGGCGGGGATAAAGGCGCTTCAGTTGCGTACCGGTGGGCTTTGCCATATAGATGCGGTAATGGCCGCCCGGGGGTTAGAGGCCCTGGAAGCGGAGTTGCTTGACCTGGCAATTATAGAGAATATAGGAAACCTGGTATGCCCGGCGGAATTTGATACCGGGGCGTTTAAAAACGCGGTGATATTAAGTGTAACTGAAGGCGACGACAAACCCCGCAAGTACCCCCTTGTTTTTTCAATCTGTGACCTGGTCCTGATAAATAAAATTGATCTGCTGGACTACACGGATTTTGAGCTTCCCCGTTTTAAAGAAAATCTATTTAAAGTCAACCCGGGAGTTGAATGCTTTGAAGTATCTGCCAGGACAGGCCAGGGCATACAGGAGTGGAGCAGCTGGATCAAAAAAGAAGTTTGGGATTTCCAGCAAGGAAAGGCACAGTAAATATCATGTTTAAACTGAGAAAAAGGAGTGGTATTAATGAGTAATAATGGCACGGATATTTATGAAAAGCTGCGTGAGACCATAGACAGTTATTCTGTTGGGCTTTCTCCCACGGAATCCGGTAAAGAGATCGGTATATTAAAGCGGCTGTTTACGGAAGAAGAAGCTAAAGTTTACCTGGCCATGTCCCGCAGCCTGGAAACAGCAGAAACCATAGCCCGGCGTTTGAACCAGGAAAAAGAGCTTGTAAAACAGACCCTGGAAAACATGACCCGCAAAGGGCTGACTTTTCCCCGTACCCGTGAAGGGGTTAAATTTTACGCAGCGGCACCTTTTATGCATGGCTTTTTTGAGCACCAGGTGTTCAGGGAAGATCAGGATGCCCGGCTGGCTCAAATAATTGAAGACTATCTCCTGGAAGGATTTATTCCCCGCAAAGATACTCTGCGCACTGTTCCCGTCCAGGTGGAAGCCGGCACGGACCGGCAGGTGTTGCCCTACGATGATGTAAAGAAAATAATTATGGAAAAGGAAAAAATAGGGCTGGTCAAGTGTGCCTGTGCGCATCAACTGGAAATGGTAGAAAAGCCGTGTGATAAGCCGGATGAAGTATGTATAGCCTTTGATTTTTATGCGGAATACTCAATAGAAGAGATGGGGTTTGGTCGCTGGATAACCCGGGAAGAAGCCCTGAAGGTCCTGGATCAAGCCGAAGAAGAAGGGCTGGTTCACCAGGTAGGGCAGGATATTCGCAATACAGAGTGTATTTGCAACTGTTGCGCTAACTGTTGCACTATCTTAAGGCTGCTGAAGATGATTCCCCAGCCTGCTGTATTCAAGTCTTCCAACTACTATGTACATTTGGAGGCAAAAGAGTGCACCGCCTGTGGCACCTGTATAGAGCGGTGTCCCATGGAAGCCATTGAAGAAGAGGGTGAAGCAGTAAATATTGACCCCGGCCGCTGTATTGGTTGTGGGTTATGCACTACTACCTGTCCCACCGGGGCAATGACACTTCACTTAAAACCGGAAGAACAGGTAAAAGGCCCGCGGAAAAGAAACGATTTTATGAGGTCTTCGCTGGATTTCGATGAAGATATTTTAAAAGGGTTGGGCTACAAGGAATAAGTAAAGTGGTTATGTAAAGGAGGCTAAAATTTAATGGCGGAAAATAATGAAGTTAAAGGCGGAGAATTTTTACTGAGAAAGGTAAATTCCCGGGAGATTTTCACTCCCGAAGACATGGACGATTTACACCTCATGGTTCGCAATACCACCCGTGAGTTTGGTCGAAACCGGGTGGAACCCAGGATAGACGAGATAGAAGAGAAGGCGGAAGGCGTAGCGGTTTCTTTACTTAAGGAAGCGGGAGATCTGGGCTTGCTGGGTAGCGATATACCGGAAGAATACGGTGGAGACGAAGGGGATAAAATTACCAGTGTAGTAATTACTGAAAGCATGTCTTTCTGCGGTTCGGGCTCTTTTTCTACAGCTTTTAGTGCCCACGTGGGTATCGGCACTCTTCCCATTGTTTTTTTTGGTACCCATGAGCAAAAAAACAAATACCTGCCGGGTCTGGCTTCCGGGGATAAAATTGCGGCCTATGCCCTTACCGAGCCTGAAGCCGGTTCGGACGCCCTTAACTGCCAGGCCAGGGCTTCTTTGAGCGAGGACGGTAAATACTATATTTTAAACGGAACCAAGCAGTTTATCACTAATGCGGCCTGGGCCGATGTTATAATTGTATACGCCAAAGTGGACGGGGAACATTTTACTACTTTTATTGTAGAAGGAGACTATGAAGGGGTAAGTATAAGCCCGGAAGAAAAAAAGCTGGGCATTAAAGGTTCTTCTACCTGTAGTGTTATTCTGGAAGACTGCAAGGTGCCGGTGGAAAACGTGCTTCACCAGGTAGGCAAGGGGCACCAGGTAGCATTAAACATACTTAATATCGGGCGTTTTAAGCTAGGCGCAGCAGCTGCAGGCGCCGGGAAGAGGGCCATGGAAGAAGTTATAGACTACGCCTTGCAAAGAGCACAGTTTAAACAGCCGATAGCCCGTTTTAACATGATTAAAGAAAAGATAGCAGATATGATAATAAAAACATTCGCCATGGAGAGTATGTGCTACCGTACTGCCGGCTTAATGGACCAAAAACTTGAAGATGTGCCCGAGGAGGAAATTCCCGGGGCTATCCGTGAATACGCTATTGAACACTCTATTGCCAAAGTATATTGCTCCGAGGCCCTTGATTTTATTGCCGATGAGATAGTGCAAATATTTGGGGGGTACGGTTATACGCAGGAATACCCTGCGGAAAGGATGTACCGGGACAGCCGTATTAACCGCATTTTCGAAGGAACCAACGAGGTAAACCGGATGCTTATCCCGGGCACCCTCTTGCCCAAGGCCATGAAGGGAGAGCTGCCTTTTATGGAAGCAGTCACCAGCCTGAAAGAAACCATAAAAAAAGCCGGCGAGAAAGAAGTCCCTTCTGTTCCGCTGGAAAGAGAAGAATTTATTCTTGACAACATGAAAACCCTCTTCTTGATGGCCTCGGGTAATTCTGCCCAGGTTTACCAGCAGGAACTGCAGGAGGAACAGGAAATACTAAAAAGGCTGGCGGATATGGCTTCGGAAATATTTGCTGCGGAAAGCAGCCTGCTGCGGGCTAAAAAAATTAAAGAAAATAAAGGGGAAGAAGCGGCACGATTTCCCACGATGATAGCCGAATGCCTGGTATATGAAATGATAAACAAGCTGGAAGGCTGGTGCAGGGAAGTACTGGCAGCCACTTTTGATGAGGAAAAAGCCTCCAGGATGAACCAGGGTATAGATACCCTGACCCGCCATGTGCCCATAAACATATTCCATCGCAAGCGGGCTCTGGCCGATGAAGCGTACCGTTCCAAAAAATATTTTCTGGAGAGCTGATCTGTTTAAATAACAAAAAGGAGGTGAAAAGGGAGCGTTAAGCTCCAGGAGAAGCCCTGGCCCTGGTTACCGCTCCCTACAGCCGTGCGTTATGAAGGAGATATTTACCGTCCGCCCAGCGAGGCGGGAAGCTTGATATTGCAAGTTACAGTAGGTTGTTCTCACAACCGGTGCAGTTTTTGCTCCATGTATCTGCGGAAAAAATTCCGGGTCCGGGAGCTTGAGGAGATATATTACGATATAGATTATGCCGCTAACTTGAACCGGAATATCAGGAGGATATTCCTGGCCGATGGAAATTCTTTGACCATGGGAACCGATCGGCTGCTTTCTATTTTAGAGAAGCTGTATTCTTCGTTTCCCTTTTTGGAAAGGGTCAGTTCTTATACCAATCCGCAAGATCTCCTGGAGAAATCAGTGGAAGAGCTAAAAAGCTTGAAAGAATCGGGGCTTACCCTGGTGTACCTGGGTGTGGAAACGGGAAACGAGGAAATTTTAAATAAAATTAATAAAGGTGTAACCCGGGAAGAAATGATAGAAGCCGCGGTAAAGGCAAAAGAAGCGGAAATGCAGCTATCGGTAACAGTCATAAACGGCCTGGGAGAAGAAGAAATGATGTTTGAACATGCCCGGGATACGTCTACTCTCCTTAACCGGGTAGAACCGGAATACCTGGGAGTGTTAACTCTTATGGTGGCTCCCGGCACCCCGCTGGCCAAGCAGGTACAGAAAGGGGAATTTAAAACACTCAGCAGCAGGCAAGTGTTGGAAGAAATTGAAATCATGATAAAACATATTGATTTATCCGGTTGTATATTCCGCAGTAATCACGCTTCAAATTACCTTCCTTTAAAAGGTACCCTTTCTGAAGATGCCGGGGAGCTGCTGTCTTTAATTGACCGGGTGCTGCGCGGGGGGGAAACCCACCGCCTCAGGCCGGAAAGTTTTCGGGGTTTGTAAGTAGCCCGGCAAAGATTTTTTTACCAGTAAGAGATTACTCAGGCCTCCCCCCTGGGACAATGGACCTGTCCCCTTGTCCCGCAAAAATTAATTGATAAAGAAGGTGATTGTTGAAATGATGTCGAAAATGACTTGATAATGGAATTTTTCAATAAAAAATTATTTGTTTTTCGGACAAGCCCCATGGTAAAATCTGGAACCACAGAAATAAATGCCGTAACTACTCAAGCCAAGTAAAAGTAAGTTAAGAGGCATGCTGCGCCTGCGGGGACGGTTCGAGCGTCACCGGAGCGAAGCGGAGGTCCGAAGGGAAGACGATGGAACCGTCCCCCTGGC
>PWGO01000145.1 GCA_003554525.1 Syntrophomonadaceae bacterium
TCTATTCCAGTAATTGATGCACTTAAAAATGCTATGAAAGGAAAACCTTTTATTCCAGATTCTTAGTGCCTCATTATAATATTTTCAAAGATCTGTTTTAGTTAGCGGCTGAGTAGTTACATTTTTTGACTTTAATCATAAAATTAAATGCCGCATTAAATGCGGCATCTACTGCAACAGTTATAATCAATACACTACCTGAAACTACCTGGTAAAAATAAGATCTCCTTTATAAATTCACCATGTAATTTTACGGGCAAGTTAAATCCGATAAAATATCAGGTCCGGCCTTTCAATCTTTTCCTCTTTTTAGATCTTCTTCTTTTTTTGCGTTTTCTCTTTAATTGTTTTCTGGTTAACATTTTCTTCCCGATAGTTTAGCCCTCCCTTTTTTGCTGTAATTATAATCTCCTTAATGCTCTTTTAACGGCCAGGTTTAA
This sequence comes from Syntrophomonadaceae bacterium, assembly GCA_003554525.1. Taxonomy (GTDB): domain Bacteria; phylum Bacillota; class Dethiobacteria; order DTU022; family PWGO01; genus PWGO01. Next base: position 441 of record PWGO01000145.1, read on the forward strand.
CATAAACGGCAATCCATAATAATATTCTACAACTAATTTTATTTTTCCTCGTAATTATAAAAATTTAGTTGTTTTTGTTTTACTTTTATTTGAGCTGGTTTAAATCTCGGATAAATCTTATTTTTCCCTGATAACATTTCAATATCCTTAAACTGACATATTATAAAATATACCATCTTATAAAATATACCATCTTATAAAATATACCATCTTATAAAATATACCATCTTATAAAATATACCATCTTATAAAATATACCATGTAATTTTAATAAATTAAAGGATTACTGCCTCTGCAGAGAGAAATATTACCTTATCCACCCCATACTATACAAACATTATTGGTAAAGTTTAAACACTTTACTATATAAACTCTACCAGGTAATCAAATTAAACCAGGTAATACTTTGCCTGAATAACAGGAAAGTTATAAATGCGTAACTGTTCAGGCAAATAGTATAACGTACATCTCACCTGACCTGCAAGATAACCAGGTATAATACACCGCGCCAGCTAAAAATCACGGGCTGGTCGGCTAAATAAAAGTACAGTAAAATGTTAAGAAAGGAAGCCTGATATGTCAAGACTTAATTTCTTGCTTAATCCAAAAAAAATAGCTGTTATCGGGGCCTCTAATACTCCTACCAAGATAGGTTACGCCATACTAAAAAATATCTTGGACAGCGGGTACCAGGGAAAAGTGATACCGGTAAATCCCAGGGAAAATGAAATAATGGGCCTGGAATGTGTTTCCGGAATCGGCAAAGCAGGAGAAATAGATACAGCTGTTATTGCGGTCCCGGAAAAAATGGTAAACGGAATTGCCCGGGAATGCGGTGAAGCAGGAGTAAAAGGGCTTGTAGTAATAACCGCAGGGTTTAAAGAAGTAGGGCCGGAAGGCTCAAAAAGGGAAAAAGAACTCCTGGAAATTTGCAATTCCTACAACATGCGGATGCTGGGGCCCAACTGCATGGGCATGATAGACACCCATACCCCTTTAAACGCATCTTTTGCCGCCGGTATGCCCTTCCAGGGCGATATTTCATTTATTTCCCAGAGCGGGGCCATGCTGGTATCCATTTTAGACTGGAGCCTCTCCGCAGAAATCGGCTTTTCACAGTTCATTAGCCTGGGGAACAAGGCCGACCTTAACGAAATTGACTTTATCCAGAGCTCAGCTGATGACCCGCAAACCAGCGTTATACTTTGTTATATAGAGGATGTAATGGAAGGAGACCGCTTTTTGAGCACCGCCTCTGAAGCAAGCAAGAAAAAGCCCGTGATTATACTTAAATCCGGAGCCAGCACTTCCGGGGCCCAGGCCGCAAGTTCACACACCGGGGCTTTGGCCGGGAGCGACAAGGCTTACGAAATTGCTTTCCGCCAGAGCGGTACACTGCGGGCAGAAAACATGAACGAGCTTTTTGAACTGGCCGTAGCCTTTTCCATGTCCCCGCTACCTTCCGGTGACAGGGTTGCAATTATTACTAACTCTGGTGGGCCGGGTATTATAGCAACAGACGCCGTGGAAAAAGCGGGCCTGAAGATGGCCCGGTTCAGTAAAAAAACCACAGACCTTTACGGACAAAATTTACCGGCAGAAGCAAACGTATACAATCCCGTAGACGTGCTGGGTGATGCAGGACCAGAACGTTACCGTCTGGCCACGGAGGCTGCACTTGCCGATGACCACGTGGATAACATTATAATATTGCTGACACCGGCGGCTGTAACCAACCCGGCCCAGGTAGCCACGGACATTACAGAACTGCACCAGGAATACCCGCAAAAACCCATTTTTGCGGTGTATATGGGAGGAAAGTCACTGCAGGAAGGGGTAAATATATTAAACCAGAGCCGTATTCCTACCTACACTTTCCCCGAACAGGCAGTCAACGCTTTAAGAGGAATGGTACTTTACTCCAGGTTTAAAGCAGAAATGCTGGAAGAAGAGGAAACGCTAAAGCATACCGGAGACCATAAAACAGTTAAATCTGTTTTTTACGATGTGTTAAAAGAAAAACGCCTGGTTTTAAGGGGAGATGAAGCCACACAAATTGCAGAAGCTTACGATATCCCGGTAAGTAACATTTACCTGGCTAAAACCGCCGAAGAAGCCAAAAAACTCAGTAAAACAATTGGTTACCCGCTGGCCATGAAAATATCTTCCCCGGAAATAATTCATAAAAGCGATGTAGGAGGTATAAAGTTAGGAATACAAAATGCCGAGGAAGTGGAAAAAAACTTTGAGCGCATGATAAAAAGGGTTAAACGCTACCTGCCCCATACCAAAATTTACGGGGTAGAACTTCAGAAGATGGCGGATGACGGTGTAGAAATTATTATCGGTATGACCAGGGACGTTCAGTTTGGCCCCCTTATAGCTTTCGGGCTGGGGGGAATTTACGTTAACCTGCTGGAAGACGTCTCTTTCCGCCTTGCATCTGCCCTGAATTCGCCCCAGGAAATTGAAAAGATGATAAAAGAAACCAAGGCCTATACCCTGCTCAAGGGCTACCGGGGGGAAAAACAGGCCGATATAGAAGCCCTGAAAAATACTATATCCCGTGTAGCAAGCCTGGTACAGGATTTTGAAGAAATTACTGAACTGGATATCAACCCCTTGCGAGTTTACCCCCAGGGAACGATGGCCCTGGACATTAAAGTGACCATTGATTCACACTGGAGGTAAGTGGGCATTGCAATTAATGGTCCAAATAATTTAAAGGAGTGACAACTCATGGCAACACCTGTATATCTGTCCGGAAACGCAGGAAGCGGTAAGACAGCAATATCCCTGAGCCTTGCATTAAAACTAAAGGAAAAAGGATACAGCGTTTCCTACTTCAAACCACAGGGGTTCCAACAGCTTCCCAGCAAAAGAGAAGACGACGACCTGCACCTTATGAAAAAGGCGCTTTCACTGAACGTTCCCGGGGAAACCATATCTCCCGTTCTTCTCACTCCTTCTTACCTATCTTCAAATTCAACAGTCGAAAGTAATGAACTGCTGGAAAAACTGGATGCAGCCTTCCAGGAGCTCTCTGCTAACAGTGACCTCCTGCTTATTGAAGGCAGTATTACCCCGTTTATAGGGAGCTGTTACTTCATGGACGATTATTCACTTTCCCGGCGCTGGAATGCCGCCATGGTGCAAATAATAAAAGCCGACGATGACTTTGAGCTGGACAATACCTTGATCTACAAAAAATACGCCGAATTAAGTGGGGTTTCACTTTTAGGATGCATCTTTAACAACGTGTCACCGGAACAGTGGGAAATAACCCAAACCTTATATAAATCCATGATAGAAAACACCCCGGTAATGGGAATTATGCCACGTCGGCCGGAAATTTCTACCCCTACCGTTCATGAGTTTTATAAAGACCTGGGAGGAGAAGTGCTGGCCGCAGGAGAACATATGAACCGTAAAGTAGAAAACGTGGTAATTGGCACCATGACCGTGGAAAGTGCCTTGAGGCACCTGAGGCGTAGTGCCAAAAAAGCAGTGATAACCGGCGGAGACCGCAGCGACATGGCATTAACCGCCCTGGAAACCAGTACATCAGTTATTATTTTAACCGGCGGCCTTTATCCCGATGTCAAGGTGCTCTCCCGGGCAGAAGAAAAAGAAGTGCCGGTAATCCTGGTACATTACGACACCTACACTACCGTGGAAAACCTGCAACATGTCTACCGGAGTATTCATCCAGACAACAAAGAGGCTTTTGATATACTCCGGAAAGATACAGAAGCATACCTTGACTTGACCCCGGTCTACAACTATATCCAAGATAATTCCTCTAAATAACATTAAGCAAAAGAACACGCTGGCGGGAGGGAAACAAAAGGTGGAAATAAAAAAAATATGCTGCGACCTTCAAGAAAACATTGTCAGGTGGCGCCGGCACTTTCACCGATATCCGGAAACAGGAGCCGAAGTGCCCGAAACAGCAGGATTTTTGGCACATGCTTTAACGGAAGCAGGATTAATCGTTAACCATAACATGGGAGGGCACGGCTTAACAGCTCTGCTGGAAGGGGTGCAGCCAGGTCCCTGCCTGGCCATAAGGTCAGACATGGATGCACTTAATCTGGAGGAAGAAACGAGCCTTCCCTTTGCATCAGAAATACCAGGCAGAATGCACGCCTGCGGGCACGATGCACATATGGCCATAGCCCTGGGAGCCGCATCGGCGCTTTCCCAAATCCGCAAACAGCTCAAGGGATCGGTTAAATTTATATTTCAACCCGCCGAAGAAAGCTTCGGCGGGGCCCAAAAGATGATTGAAGCAGGGGCCCTGGAACAGCCCAAAGTTGACGCCATCACAGGGCTGCACGTAGGGGGAATATGGGAAGGTTTTCGCCCGGGAACCGTAGGATATCGCTTTGGGCCCATGTTCGCCTCCCGCGACCACGTGGAAATTACTATCACTGGCAAAGGGGGACACGGGGCCATGCCCCACCAGGGTATAGACACAATTACCACAGCCTGCCAGGCGGTATGCACCGCCCAGAGTATTATCAGCCAAGAAATCAGCCCGCAAGAACCTGCCGTTTTAACATTCGGTATTATCCAGGGAGGCACCTATTACAATATAATAGCCGAAAAAACCTACCTGGAAGGCACCGTGCGCACACTTGGCGAAAAGACAAGAAATTTCCTGGCTGAAAGAATTCCACAGGTTTTTGAAGATGTAACCCGCTCCAGGCGAGCCGACATTTATACCCGTTACACATACAGCTATCCGGTCCTGGTCAACGATCCCGGCTTTACCGAATTTTTTTCCCACACAGCCAAAAACCTGCTGGGCAGCGAGAATGTAATACAAATAGAAGAACCCACCATGGGCAGTGAAGACATGGCTTATTTTCTTAAAGAAGTTCCAGGAACCTTCTTTTTCCTATCCACTCGTAACCCGGAAAAAGGGATAATTTATCCCCACCATAATCCCAGGTTTGATGTGGATGAAGATGTTTTGTGGATAGGAAGCGCCCTGCTGGCACAAACCGCCTGGAGCTGGCTGGAAAACAACCGGGAGGGCCGGTAATTAATTTTGCCAGGTTGCAAAAAACCTTGATCCAATTCCTTTTAACCTTTAAAATAGAAATATATGCGCCTGTAGCTCAGGGGACAGAGCACCGGATTCCTAATCCGTAGGCCGCAGGTTCGATTCCTGCCAGGCGCACCAGAATGGATGCTGCGGATGCCTTATTCATGGGAGTTTAAGGTATCCGCTTTTTTTGTGCTTTTTGCTCTATCCCCTGAATGTAGTCACTTTGTAGTCACTTTCAACCTAATTAATTTCCCTGGCAATTTTTTCAGCTTTAATTAGCTCCTCGTCTGAATACTGCTTTTTGGATCGCATTATATCAACAAATAAGTCTCCTAAATTATTCTGCTTACTTTTGCCAGCTTGTTCAGCATGCCAGTAAATATCGCTTGTAGTGCTAGGTCTTTGATGTCCTACACGAATTGCTACATCAGTAACCGGTACACCTTCAGCAAGTAGAAGGGTAATATGAGTATGTCGTAACCCATGAAAAGAAATATTAAAACCGTTAGTATGAGCAAAATTTGTAAAATTCTTAGTAACAGTACTGTTATGGATATACAATCCATTTTTTCTGGCAAACACCAAATTGTTGTCATGATAAGTTCTCCGATATTGCAACCTACGTTTTTGCTGTTCAATTTTATATTTCTTTAAAAACTCTACATCTTCATCCGAAATATCAATATAACATTTAGGTTTACCTTCCTTAGTACTGTTGATATGATGTGCGCTATCTTCTCCTGGTTCTTTAATCCCAAAGTGAGAACTTCTGTACACCTGTATTCTTTTTTCCCGAAAATCAATATCGTCCCACTCTAAAGCTAGAACTTCACTTAATCTCATCCCGGTGTTAGCAGTAATGTTGTCGTTACCGGCTAAAAATGACGGCTATTTCCAATGAAAAATGGCGGAAGAAAAAAGCCTGGACGAATCCAGGCTTGAAAAGTTGCTGAGGCTAATACTTTAAGCTTCAACAATATTCTACCAGCTTAGACTTGGCCAGGTGGTAGAGTGCTTGAGCTACGGTAATTCCATCGACCATGCCTATTGTATAGGTAAGTCTTTCTGTATTCCAAAACACATCGAGGGGATCGCTCAGGTGGCAACCAGCACTAAAATCCGGCATGCAAGCAAAATTACCTGCAGTGGTTTGCCCGAACAAGACAATAATCAAAGAGCGGCTTTCGATGAGAATTTCATAGTGAGTGCCGTAAGGAATGCATTGAGTTACCTCCCCCATCCATTTTTCGTTTTTCCACTGGCATTCAAATTGCATATTCTCTCCTCCCTATGTAAGGTCATTTAGCACACGACTAAGGCTTTCCCCGTCAATCAGTTCCTGTTTGCGATGGGCTGCATCTAAAAGACAGCCCCGACAGAGGGTATTAATAAAGGCCGGCAGTCCTTTAGATTTTTCCTGAATTCTGGTGATCACATCATCTGGGAACAGAGAATGCGGGCAGCCAGCTGTTTTCAACTGGTGATTGATGTAAGCCTTGGTCTCAGTGAAATCCATTTCCCCCA
>PWGO01000003.1 GCA_003554525.1 Syntrophomonadaceae bacterium
CAGGTTTTTCTCGTTTATCGTTAATGTTCCATCACTTAATATCAGGTCGCCTTCCAAAGAGAGGTCCTGCTGCATGGTATAGTCATTTTCTATTTCCAGGCTGTAAGGCCAGGGATCGGCAGTTATTACCGCTTCTTCCCCCAGCCGCAGGTTCAAATAGCCTTCCAGGGTGGTACTGTTGGGCTTTAATTCTTCGACTACGGTGGTTTCCGTGGTAAAATTGACCCCTTCGTCTGAGCTGTTGGTGGTTTCCAATATGTTAAAACGCGAATTGCTTATTCCGGGGTTATCAAACTGCACTTCTTGAGGAGTTTCACCATCTAAGACTACTTTATGTGATCCACCTGCCTGAAAATTCTCTCTGCTGTCTTCATACTCCTGGATAAAATCGCCGCCCACTTCAAGTATCCCCGCGGTAAGGTAACCTTCGTGGCTGTCTTCAGCCTGGGTAACAAAACTACCTTTTACCTCTACCCGGTCATGGGAATCAGCCATCTGTAAAATGCCTTCTGAGCTACTGTACGAAGACCCGTCGCTAACATCTTGAAGACGCAGGTCTCCCCCTACCGACAATTTCTGAGCGTTAATATCTACCATACCTTTGCTAATATATAAATTACCTTCCAATGAGAGATCTTGCTGTAATGTATGGTTATCATCTATCTTGAGGTCGTAAGGCCAGGGGTCGCCAGTTATTATTGCTTCTTCCCCCAGCCGCAGGTTCAAATAGCCTTCCAGAGGAGTAGAGGTAGACTTCAATTCACCGGCTACCACTACTTCTGTTTCAAAGCTGACGCCCTGGTCAGAACTGTTTGTTATTTCTAACTGGTTGAAGCGAGAGTTGTTCCTTCCCGGGGTTTCAAAATTGACTTCCTGCCCGGTATCACCGTTTAATACTACCTTGTGGGAACCGGTAGGGTGGAAATTTCCCCTACTACTCCACCAACTTTCTCTTTTTTGACTAAAATCACCGCTCACTTCAAGTGTCCCTGCAGACAGGTAACCCGCGTGGCTGTGCTGAGAATGAGTGATAAAATCTCCTTTAACCGTTACCCGGTCTGTACTATCTTTCATTTTCAGGTAGCCGTTGCTAAGGGCTTCTTCTTCCTCATCCATTATTAAGTAGTCACCAGTCACTACTAATTCGCCGCCGTTTAACTCCACGGCGCCGCCAGTCTGCAATAGATCCCCTTCTACGGTTAAAGTGTTCCCTTTTAAGTCCAGTGTGCCTCCGCCCAAGGAAAGATCGCCTTCGTAAACTTCGTCTTCGTTTAGCTCCCAGCCAAGTTCCGCCGCATAGGGTAATTCCACCTCGTGGCCGTTATCAATTAATTTGTAAGCGTTTAATAGAGATTCGAACTTGACCCCTTCTTCGTTCTGTATCTCCAGTATATTGAATTTTGATTGGCAGGATTCAAAATTTACCACCTGCTGCTGTGAACCGCTTAGTATAACCCTGTGTTCCCCTTCTGCGTAGAAATTTTTGCGATCTCCCTCTTTCTGATTAAGATCGCCCTTGACTTCAATCGTGCCTGCCTTTAATTCGCTCGAGTAGGAGGAGCGTGTTATGAAATTCTCACCTACTTCTATATAACTGTCCGGGTTAGCCATTTTCAATATTGTTACGCCGTCTATTTCCAGGCTGCCACCAACTTCTAAATAATTGCCGTTTATGGTAACCGTTCTAGGTTCAGGGCCGGCCACTGCCTGCATCTCCCCAAGTGTCTCCTGATGCAACGGTTGATGAGCTGATGCAGTTTTACCTTCTGAATACTTGTTATTATACGACACAGCTTGTGGAAACCCGGTATAAACATGCAAATCGCCTTTCACAGAAAGGTCTTCTTTTAAAATATATCCTTCACGTATCCCCAGGTCATAAGGCCAGGGGTCTCCTGTAACCACTGCTGCGCCGGTAAGGTTAAGGTTTTCACTGTTTTGCACCGGGGAAGTAGTGGATTTAAGCTCTTTAACCACAAAAGATTCCGTATTAAAGCTAACGCCTTCATCCGAGCTGTTGGTAATCTCCAGTATGTTAAAGCAAGAAGGGCCAGGTGTTTCAAATACAACCTCCTGCTTTACCTCCCCGCTTAACAGTACTTTGTGAGTACCGCTGGCCTGAAAATTTTCATGACTGTCATAAAGATATGAGCCTGGATCTTTCTGAGTAAAGTCCCCACCTATTTCAAGTGTACCTTCCGTTAATAACTCCGAATGGGGATGGTTGGATTCTGTAAGCAGGCCACCTTCCACGCTAATATAATCATCCGGGTCAGTCATTTTCAAACGGCCATCACCGGAGATTTGCAGATCTCCACCGACCTCCAAATTATGACCATTTAATACAAACAGGCCTCCCCCAAATTCATCTTCAAGCACTTCATTTTCCTGGCCATCTTCTAATAACTCCATTGCTGGCATCCAGCCGCTTATATACAAATCACCTTCCAGGGCAAGATCTTCTTTTAACACGTAGTGATCATATACGCTCAAGTCATAGGGCCAGGGCTCCCCACTTACTATCGCTTCGCCGGCCAAATGCAGATTTTTGCTGTTTTCCACCGGGGCAGTAGTGGACTTTAATTCCCCTGTTACCGTAGCCCGGTTTGAGAAAGTAACCCCTTCTTCCGACATATTGGCTATCTCCAGATGGTTAAAGCGGGACTGGTCCCGGCGGGAAGTATCAAAGCTGACTTCCTGGGCAGAATCACCGTTTAAAACTACTTTATGAGTGCCGCTGGCATGGAAATTTTTGTTGCTCCCGTGGTGTTCTTGAACAAAATCTTCACCCACTTCAAGCGTCCCCGCGGTTAAATAGCCTTCATGGCTGTTCCCGCTTTGGGTTATAAAACTTTCACCCACGCTTACCCGGTCACCGGGATCCACCATTTTTAAGCTGGCCTGGTAACCGGAAAGCTCCAGATTACCCCCCACCTTCAAGTCATTGCCATTTATACTTAATGTTACATCAGGCATGGCTAAAGCCATCTCCAGTAGCTTGTCCTGGTCTAAACTGGCCAATCCCCTTTCAATATTTGGATTGTTGGCTAAAGGCGGTGCCTTAGTACGTGCCGCCGCCGTTGTTCTACCTATATATAAACTGCCTTCCAGGGCTAGATCTTCTTGCAGGGTATATTCTTCTATTACACTAAGATCATACGGCCAGGGCTCACCGCTAACTACTGCATCATCCGCTAAACCTATGTTCCGGCTGTTAGTCACCGGGGTAGAGGTAGACTTCAGCTCACTGACTATTACAGCTTCCGTATCAAACTTTACACCTTCATCCGAAGTATTATTTATCTCAAGGGTATTAAAACGAGAAGAACGTTTGCCTGGAGTTCCAAAGCTAACTTCCTGGGCAGAATCGCCGCTTAAAACCACTTTATGAGTTCCGCTGGCATGAAAATTTTCATGACTATCAGTGTATTGGGCCATATAGTGTGTAGATTTTGTTTGAATAAAATTTTGACCCACTTCAAGTATTCCCGCAGTTAATTTATCAGCATGTGAGTACCTGGAACCTGCAATAAAACTGCCTTCCACACTTACATAATCATCAGGATCGCTCATTTCTAAAATTCCCCAGTTATCAGTCAGCTCCAGGTCTCCGCCCACTTCCAGGGTTTTACCGTTTACTTCAACCACCCTAGGGGGAGGAGGCGCAGGGAGCTCTGCTAATTCTGAAAGCATGTCCTCTTGCATTAATCCAGCCATAGCACTGTCGTAATAAGAATCCTCATCAATTGTTCTTTGGGCTGCGTCTACCATTGGCACAATTCCACCAATATACAAATCGCCTTCCAGGGCCAGGTCCTGTTGCAAAGCAAAATCTTCAAAAATGCTCAGGTCGTAGGGCCAGGGTTCACCGGTAACTATCGCTTCACCTGCCAGAAACAGGTTATGACTGTTCTTAACCGCTGCAGTAGTGGACTTTAACTCTTTTACCACCGTGGTTTCCGTCTCAAATTTAATGCCTTCTTCCGAAGTGTTGGTTATTTCCAGTATATTAAAGCAGGAATCTTCACTGTGTGGAGTAGAAAAACCTACTATTTGTTCCGTATCACCGTTCAATACTACTTTATGAGTGCCGCCGCCCTGAAAGTTTTTGCTGCTTTCTTCTTGTATCTGAACAAAATCCCCTCCCACTTCAAGCTCCCCCGCGGTCAAGTAATCTTCGTGGCTATGCTGGGAATAAGTTAAGAAATCTCCCTTTACCTGCACGTAGTCTTCATTTTCTGTCATTTTTAACTTACCGCTACTGTATGTATCTTCTTCTACATCAGCAAGGGCATAATCGTCTTTTACCACCAATTGCCCGGAGTTTATATCCAAAGTTCCTGCAGTCTGCACCAGGCTACCCTGAACGGTTAAGCTGTAGCCGTTTAAATCAAGGGTGCCGCCATCCAGGTGCAGGTCACCTTCATAAACCTCATCTTCTTCCAGTTTCCACCCTTCTGTTTCTTCTGCATAGACCTCGTTGGTAACAGTGTTTTCAAAGATCTCTTCCTCATCTTCTGTACTTTTTTCACCTTCAGTTGCTGTATAAAATGGTTCTTGTTCTTTTTGGTTTTCTTCTGGAAATGTCTCGATTTCCTCTTCTGAATTACTATCGCTCATTCTTTCTCTTATCTGCTTCTCTTCCTCGTTTTCTCTGTTTTCACTTTCTTTTTCGGGCTCAAATTCCTGAAGTGTTTCTTCCGGTTTTTCCATGCCTTCTATGCCTTCTGTATCATCCGCACCTTCGACAACCCGGTGATCATCGCTGCTTTCCTCCTTCTTTTGGGGCAATTTGTTGCTTTTTTCTTCTGCTTTCTTTGACGAAGCCTCATCTTTTATCTCTTCGGGTTGATCAAAATCGCCCTGCAGCTTTTCTTCTATTAATTCGGGATAGTGGCCTTCCTCTAACTGTAGTGCATCTCCAATATTTCCCACCACGTCATTAACGCCCGGTAAAATATTCTCTTCTTCGCTCTCTGAGGGCTTGTCTTCTCCCATGCGGGATAAAGCTTCATCTTCCCTCTCCTTATTATACTGCGGAATTTCATGGTCACTTGCACCCATCTTTCCTTCCGGATTACCCATGTCCAGGGCACGGGTAAGAGCGCGATTACTTTCCCCGGACTCTACCGCGTAACCCACACTGTTTAAAAATGGTAGCAACATCATCAATGTAGAAATTAAAAAGATAAGAAATGATTTTCCAAAAATTATTATGGTTTCTCTCATAACAAACTCTCCCCCGATTATTTTTTTAAAATGCCTTTCACCGGCTTTTAAATTTTCTTTTTCCAAGATGCGCTTTATAAAAAAAGCTGCTTTGAATTAAAGCAGCAAATATCTTCGCTACTCTGTTTCCAAATTTTAATGCAATTTCCCAACCATTTTTTTGTTTTAAGCCATACCCAAACAATCAGTGTAATTGAATAATTGCAAACTAATCAAGCTTTCTTACTACTTCCCCTGTATCACTTTTCCATACTTTTACCTCATGGTCGCTGCTTACGCTTACTACATAATTTCCACAAGGTGAAAATCGAGCAGAGGTAACCCAATGCTCATGTCCTGTAAAATCGGTTACTACCTCTCCTTCAAACCATACCTTCGCAGTTTTGTCCCAGCTACCCGTTAACACGTATTCCCCGCAGGAAGATACGTCTATATCGCTGAAGCCTTTTGGTTGTTCCGTAAAAGTATGTTTTTCTCCGGTTTCTTTCCTCCACATTTTGGCGGTGCCGTCAAAAGAGGCGGTAATTATATATTCACTACAGGGAGAAAACCGGGCTTCAGTTATCCACTGGCTATGCCCGGATAATTCAGTTACCAGTGAGCCGTTTTCCGCTTCCACTACTTTTGCCGTTTCATCTATTCCTCCAAATACGAGGTATTCCCCGCAGGGGGAGAAAGTAGCTGTTTTAAGCGGCATGAGAGCAGGTAGTTGATAGGAAGATACTTGCTCACCCGTTTCACTATTCCACAGTTTGATTTCTCCATTAAAACCGGCAATTAATATCCGTTCGCCGCATGGAGAAAAGTGAGCTTCGCTTAAAGATTGGTGTTCCACTGTTGTGACAATTTCCCCGGATTCCACATCCCATACTTTTGCTTTTCCGTCATCGCTCCCCGACAGTACGTAATTCCCGCAGGGAGAAAAATTCACGGAACGAATACCGGCCTGGTGTTCTACAAATTCGGTGTGTATTTCACCGGTATCGTACTCCCAAATGCGGGCCACTTTATCTAACCCGCCCGTTACAATATAATCTCCACAAGGAGAAAATTCGGTAGAAGAAATAGACTGGTTCTGTTCTTCCATCTCCTCCAACAACATTAATACCAGGCTGTCGGTTATTTTTTCAAATACGCCTTTTATCTGTAGCCTGTTTTCAAGTGTTTCTTCTTCCAATGTATAAGTATAACCGGGATCCCTGCTTATAACTTCGCCTTCCCGGTCAACCCATTTTACAAATTTATAACCTTCCCGGGGCTCAGCTTCCAGAATTATTTCATCCCCTCTTTCATATTTGCCCGAACCTGCAGTATTGCCGTAATCTTCAGGGTCAGGATAAACCTCCAGGAAATATTTAATTAAAAATTCAACTTCCAGGGTCCTTGTAACCCCGTGATCAAATTTTATCTCTAAATCAAAGGCTTCTATATCAAACTCCGTATCAAGTATGAACAATAACAGATACCTTATGTGCAATTCGTCATCTTCCACATAAGCCAATTCTTCCTCTTCTAATATGTTTATTTTATCCTCTTCCGGATGTTCCAGGTAAACACCTTTGATCTCCCTGTTGCCGTTCCATATTATATTCGTAAAAAACGTCTCCCAAATTACGTGATCTTCATCGGGATCTTCTACCTCCAGATCCTTCATTTCTATCAGATCCTCGCTTTCTATTAATATCTCCACATTTTTTTCTCCCGGATCTATTTCCGCCGGGGTTTCCAGAGCAAATTTAACGGTAAAATCACGGTCTTGTCCTATTTCAAAATTGTATTCCTTTTCCTC
>PWGO01000183.1 GCA_003554525.1 Syntrophomonadaceae bacterium
CTTTTAGAGCAATAGCCAGGATATTGCTGCAGCTCAGCACAGGAGTGCTGGTGCTGGTAATATTCAACCTGGCGATGTCTTATTGGGGAGTAAGTATAGGTGTAAACCCGGCAACCGGGCTTTTAGTAGGGATTTTAGGCCCCCCGGGGTTTATAACTCTACTGCTGCTACAAGTAATTATTTAAAGTAACTGCTCAGGTTTCCTCATACCGGTTATATAGATCCCGGGACAATTGTGCTATAATAAAAACAGGAAAATGGAATCGTTTTACCCGGTATAAAAGCTCTGTAGCTTTAACCTGAAAATCAGGAAATCAATTTTTAACTGCTTTTACCATTTCCTTGACAACGATGCCGGGCAGGTGTGCGTAATCCTCTGTAGGTAGATAGGAGGGAGCACTGGCGTCAAATAGAATGGTACATGAAGCTTCTATTTCATCGTCTCCCGGTGACAAAACAAAACCCACGGGAACTTTTGGCAGAACAGGCACAACCATACAGTATTTACCAACTTCCTGGGCGAACCCGCCCAGCTTTTTAGCTGCTTCAATAAAAAGCGAAGGGTGGTTGCCAAAATTCATTAAGAAAGGCTTTTGGGCCCTGCCATAAAAAGCCTGCTGATAGATGGCCCCGCCGGGCAGTTCTTTAAAAGTAATCCATCTTCCGGAAAGGGGTGTGCCGTCTGAGGTGCTGAGGTAATGGAGAAAAATGGTAGAAAAATACAGGTTAACTTTTTCACCGTTATTATCGTAAACTTCACCGGAAGGATGATAAACCCGGTAGGGTTGGGTTAAAAAGTAGAACTTAAAACCTCCTTCCCCGGGGTCGTATTCTGTAGCACTGTTTTCAGCGATTTCCTCCGGGTTAAGAGTAGAAAATGCGGTTACAGCCTTTTCGTGTGCTACTTCAATGTTTAAATAACCTTTAGCTTTATCCATATCTATCCCTGCCTTTAAATTTATTCATAAAAATAATACCATACCGGGTAAGTATCTGCAATGAAACGGTAAACAAGAATAAAAAAGGGAGATAAAAGGAGAATACAATGGTGCCGATTATAGTAAGTGCATGCTTGCTTGGAGTAAAATGCAAACACGACGGCACAGAGAATTTTTGTCCAGAGGTGATGGAAAAAGTCAAATCCTACCCTGGGGTTATTCCCGTGTGCCCGGAACAGCTGGGAGGATTGCCTACTCCGCGTGTTCCTGCTGAAATAAGCGGGGGTGATGGCCATGATGTATGGGATAAAGCCGCCAGGGTTTACAGCAGGAACGGGCTGGAAGTTACCCCCTCTTTTATAAAAGGAGCAGAAGAAACTTTGAGGATAGCCGGCATGTTTAAAGCTGGTGGTGCTGTGTTGAAATCGGGTAGCCCTTCGTGTGGCTGTGGCTGGATCAGGGACGGTAGTTTCCGGGGCAAACATGTGGAAGGAGACGGGGTAGCTACTGCTCTTTTAAAAAAACACGGGATAAAGGTTTGCCACGAAGAAGAAACACGGCTAATCGATTCTTTCTTTTCTCAGCAACGTTGACACCGGTGTCAAGGTTTGTTATGATAACAAAAATATTATACCCAAAAAGGCGAGGAGGAAAGAAAATGCAAAAAGAAAGGTTTTCCCTGGAGGGAATAACCTTTGACGATGTATTGTTAATTCCGGCCAGGTCCAGAGTTCAGCCTCGTGATATTGAGGTCACTACATTTCTTACCCGCAAGGTCAGGCTTAACATACCTGTGGTCAGTGCAGGAATGGATACAGTAACCGAGGCCAGGATGGCCATTGCCATGGCCCGCGAGGGCGGAATAGGAGTTATTCACCGCAACATGAGTATTAATGAGCAGGCAGACGAAGTGGACAAGGTTAAGCGTTCTGAGCACGGGGTAATAACCAATCCTTTTTACCTCTCGCCGGAGCATACGGTAAACGATGCTGCTGCGCTTATGGAAAGGTATCGTATATCGGGGGTTCCCATTACGGTAGAAGGTAAGCTCAGGGGTATTATTACCAACCGGGATTTACGTTTTGAAGACGATTATACCAAACCTATCGGGGAAGTTATGACCAGGGAAGGTCTGGTGACCGCACCAGAAGGCACAACTTTAAATGAAGCACAGGAAATATTGAGCAGGCATAAAGTTGAAAAGCTCCCTATTGTAGATAAAGAGTATACTTTAAAAGGGCTAATCACCATAAAAGATATAGAAAAAGCCATACAGTACCCGCGTTCTGCCAAGGATGAAAGCGGCAGGCTGCTGTCTGCCGCTGCCGTAGGAGTGGGATCGGATATGATGAAGAGGGTGGATACCCTGGTGGAAAGCGGGGTAGATGTAGTAGTGATTGATACTGCGCATGGCCATTCCGAGCCGGTACTGGAAGCATTGCCTGCAATTAAAGAGAGGCATGAAGAGTTGCAGTTAGTGGCAGGCAATATTGCCACGCGGGAAGCAGCCAGGGATCTTATCAAGGCGGGTGCGGATGCATTGAAAGTAGGCGTGGGACCGGGCTCTATATGTACTACCCGCGTTATTGCGGGGATAGGAGTACCCCAAATAACTGCTATAATGGAAGCCTGTTCCGAAGCCAAAGAAAAAGGCATACCGGTTATAGCAGACGGGGGCATCAAATTTTCCGGCGATGTAACCAAGGCAATAGCAGCCGGTGCCGATGTAGTGATGATTGGAAGCCTGTTTGCCGGCACGGAAGAAAGCCCCGGCGAATTTGAAATATACCAGGGGCGTAGCTATAAGGTATACCGGGGTATGGGGTCCCTTGGTGCCATGAAAGAGGGAAGTAAGGATAGGTACATGCAGGAAGATGAGCAGAAGCTGGTCCCGGAGGGAATTGAGGGAAGGGTTCCGTACCGGGGGACCATTGGGGATATGATATTTCAACTGGTAGGCGGCATTAAATCGGGCATGGGCTATGCCGGGGTCAAAAACCTGGAAGACTTAAAAACCAAAACCCGTTTTGTAAAAATCTCCAGCGCCGGCCTGAGGGAAAATCATCCACACGGCGTCAATATAACCAAGGAAGCCCCCAATTATAGCCTGTAAAGCTTATTAAAGATTAGTGGAACTGATGGAAGAGCTCTTCTTCCATTTTTTTGTAACACAGCGGCAGAGAAAGGAGCAAGTTTACTTTTGCCCGTAGAATACCCCCTGGTAAAAGCTATTAAAAGGAACAGGCGCAAAATAAAGCACCGTTTTCATGTTCCGGCCTCTGCAGTTACCGGTTATAATTTTGAGCTTACTGAGCTTCCAGGGCTGGACGTGCTTTCTTGCCCGGGGGAGGCCATAAAAGAAGCCCAGCAATATGCTGCCGGGTATTTCGGTTCCTGTGAGGCCTACTTTTTGGTAAACGGGAGCACTGCCGGAATTACTGCGGCCATCCTGTCTGTCTGCGCCCGGGGTGAAAAGGTTCTTTTACCCCGCAACATTCATGGCTCTGTAGTGGCCGGTTTAATTTTTAGCGGTGCGGAACCCGTATTTGTACCGGTAAAAAACTCAAACCACGCGGGAATACCACTGAATGTCTCCCCAGGAGAGCTGGAATCAATTTTAAAAAAAGAAGAATGCAGGATGGTTTTAGTTACCAACCCTTCATACCTGGGCATATCGGGCGACCTGACTGCACTGAGCAGCATTGTTGTCGGTCGGGAGACTGTTTTAATGGTAGATGAAGCTCACGGGGGTCATTTTTGCCTGTCTCCCGTATTTCCCCGGGGGGCATCGGAAGAGGGGGCTGACTTGTGGGTTAACAGCGCTCACAAGACGCTGGGAGCTTTAACGCCAGGGGCCCTGCTGCATGTTAACAGCAGCAAGATTAACAGCAACCGCCTGCAGTTCTACCTGGGTCTTTTGCAGACCTCCAGCCCTTCTTACCCGGTTATGGCTTCGCTGGATCTGGTGAGAAAGAAGTGGAATAATGAATGGGAACGGGTAAGGGAGCTGGCGGAGCGGGCCAGGGAAAGAATAAACCGGGAAACAGGTTTTAGTTGCCTGAAAGAAGAAGACCTGGGTAAGGGGTTTCAGATGGACCCACTACGCCTGACTATAATAACCAGTAAGGTCACACTGGACGGCTACCAGGTGGCACACAAATTAAGGGAAGAGATGGGTATAGAAGTAGAGCTGGCAGGGCTTAACTATATACTGGTAATTTTTCAGCCCGGTTTGAAAAAAAGAGCCGTGGAAGCTCTGCTAAAAGCTCTTCGTCTTATTTCCCGCCGCTACCATACTGGCAAAGAAGCTTTGGTCCCGGAGGAGAGCCCTCCGGTTCCTTCCCTGGGAATGCTTCCTTCTGATGCCGTAAAAGTACCGTGGGAAGAAGCCGAATTGAAAAAAGCTGCCGGGAAAATAGCAGCTAACGTGGTAAGCGTTTTCCCCCCGGGCATACCCGATTTAATACCGGGGGAGGTTATTTCACCGGGTATTATAGATCGGCTTATAGAAAACATATCCAGGGGAGCATCCTGCACGGGAATAAAAGAAGGAAGCATGGTTAACGTAGTAAAAAGTTAAAGGGGGAGGGGCTTTTTGGCAGAAGGTCTTTTTTTTGTCCTGGAGGGTATCGACGGCTGCGGCAAATCAACCCAGGCCGGGATGCTGGAAGAGAAACTTAAAAAGGAAAATATACCGGCAGTTTTAACCCGGGAACCGGGAGGTACTGCTGTAGGGGAGAATATCAGGGATTTGTTGCTGGATCCCGGTGGAACCATGGGTACATGTACGGAGATGCTACTTTATGCGGCAGCCAGGGCACAGCTGGTACAGGAGGTTATCCAGCCTGCTTTAAACCAGGGGAAAACGGTGGTCTGCGACAGGTTTGTGTGGTCCAGCCTTGCTTACCAGGGTGCAGGCCGGGGGGCTGCCGATAAAAAAATATATCAGCTAAACCAGGAAGTAACCAAAGGCCTCACCCCGGATCTTACTTTTATCCTGGATGTGGACGTGGAAGAAGCCAGGAGAAGGCTAGAGCAAAAAAATGCCACCAAAGGCGGCGACCGGCTGGAAAACATGGATATGCCTTTTTACCGGAGAGTCAGGGAAAAATACCTGACTTTTGCCCAGTACAACCCCGTTTCCGTGGAGGTAATTTCCTCGCATGAAAAGCCGGAAGCGGTTCATTGCCAGATCTGGTCCAAAGTAAGAGAAATTCTGCCGGGCAGGGAATAACCGTGTAGTAGTGAATACCCGGGTAAGGAGAAATTTCGGTTGGGATTTGAAAAAATTAAGGGGCAGGAGAAAAACGTAAAAATAATAAAAGAAGCTTTACTTAAAGGTTCTATGGGACATGCTGTGCTGCTGGAGGGGCCGACTGGCTCCGGCAAAACCACGCTTGGGTTTTTGATTGCCCAGGCTCTTAACTGTATTACAGGTTCCGGGGATCCTTGCGATACCTGTTTAAGCTGTAAAAAGATAGAAAAAAGGGTGTTCCCCGACCTGGAGTTTGTAGAGCCAAAGGAACGGTGGATCAAACTGGAACAGATTCGCGGCGCTAAAAAAAATTTTTTATTATACAATCAAGAAGGTAAATACCGTATATTTTTTATTAAGGAAGCTCACTGCCTGACTCGAGAAGCAGCAGCTTCGTTGCTAAAAATCATGGAAGAACCGACGGAAAAGATGAAGTTCATTCTTACTACCCCGGCTCCCTTTCGCCTGCCCGCTACGATACTTTCCAGGTGCAGCCGGGTTAAAACTCACCGGCTTTCCCCGGAACTAACCGGTAAGCTGGTAAAAGAAAGGTATCCGCTTGCGCCCGTGGAAAAAGTAGAAATAGCAGTACGTTTAAGCGGTGGTATTCCCGGGGCTGCTTTTGCTATCATGGAAGATGAAGCATGGGAAAAAAGAACCGGCGAAGTCAAAGAATTTGGCACCTCCATGGTAAAAGGAAACATAAGCGAGGCGGAGATAATGGAGGCAGCGGGAAAGTGGGCGGAAAGGGAAGATGTTTTAAACCTGCTGCAATGGCTTATGATATTTTTTAGGGATGGACTGTTAATGAAAGCGGGCTGTAGAGATGAATTGCTTGTGGACCACCGGCACTTATCTTTATGGGAGAAGTGCCCGGTTGTGGTATCTGCTTTAGAGGATTGTGTTAACATTATTAAAGACACCATAAAAACAATTACTACTACCAATGCTAATATACAGCTGGCAGTGGAAAACATGTTTTTACAGATCAAAGGGAGGTTATGCTGATGTATGAGGTAGTTGGAATCAGGTTCCAGAAAGCTTGTAAGACGTATTATTTTAATCCCGGGGAAGAAAAATATAAAAGTGGAGAGTGCGTGCTGGTGGAAACCTCCCGCGGCCTGGAAATAGGGGAAATAGTACTGGAAAACAGGAAGATAGAAGAAGAAGAAATAGTACATCCGCTTAAAGAAATTATTAGAAGGGCTTCGCCGGAAGACATGGAGCAGCTGGAAGAAAACAGGCGGCTTGAGCAATCTGCTTTTAACAAGTGCCTGGAAAGAGTTTATGACCATGGGTTGGAAATGAAACTGGTAGATACAGAGTACACTTTTGACCGCAGTAAAATTATATTTTATTTTACTGCGGAAGGGCGAGTGGATTTTAGAGAGCTGGTTAAAGACCTGGCCTCGATATTCAGGACCAGGATAGAGCTCAGGCAAATAGGTGTTAGAGACGAGGCCAAAAAAGTAGGGGGCATGGGACCCTGCGGCAGGCCATTCTGCTGTACTACTTTTTTAGAAGAATTCGAATCGGTTTCCATAAAGATGGCCAAGAGTCAAAACCTCTCTCTGAATCCTACTAAAATTTCCGGCGTTTGTGGAAGGTTAATGTGCTGTCTGCGCTTTGAAATGGACACCTATGAAGATCTTTCTGAAGAAACGCCCGATACTGGTGACCAGGTGATTACCCCGGATGGAGAAGGTAAAGTTGTTTCTATAAATGTGGTTAAAAAGACAGCCTACGTGGAGTTGCAAGAATCTACTCGTACCAAGGAGTTTCCGCTGGAAGAGGTGGATTCCCTCCCGGTCAGCGAGGAGTAGA
>PWGO01000143.1 GCA_003554525.1 Syntrophomonadaceae bacterium
AGTATAGCTACTACCTCCGGGTTATTTTTACTTCCCTGCCGCGGGCATTTTTCTTCCCCCCATCGTGGGGGAAGATTAAGATGGGGGGGACACCTTATGAGAAGTTGGCCCTGGTGTCAAGTTACCATAAACCTGAGTAGTTACGAAATTGGAAATATATTATCAAGATCGGGTGGTGATACAAAATGCCTTATCCCCTGCACCGCTATCGACGGCTGCGGAAAAGCGCGCGTATGCGTGATATGGTAAGAGAAACCGTTCTGCAGCCATCGGACTTTATTTATCCCCTGTTTGTTACCGGGGGCGAAAAAGTGGAAAACCCCGTAGAGGCCATGCCCGGCGTTTACCAGCTTTCCGTGGACCGGGTCAGGGAAGAAGCTGAAAAGGCCCTTTCTCTGGGGGTGCCTTCTGTACTGTTATTTGGCATTCCCTCCTACAAGGACAAAAAAGGATCTTCTGCGTACGATCCCAATGAGCCCGTGCAGGAAGCTGTAAAAGTTCTCAAGGAAAGTTGCCCCGAACTGGTAGTAATAACCGACGTGTGCCTGTGTGAATATACCAGCCACGGGCACTGCGGGGTAGTAGAGCAGGGAAAGGTGTTGAACGACCCCACCCTGGAAATTTTGATTGAAACAGCGTTGTCCCACGCCAGGGCGGGCGCTGATATAGTAGCTCCGTCGGATATGATGGACGGAAGAGTACAGGCCATACGTGAAGGGTTGGATAAAAAGGGATACAGCGAAGTGGCTATTCTCTCTTACGCGGCCAAATATTCTTCCTCTTTTTATGGTCCTTTCCGGGAAGCGGCGGGTTCGTCCCCGGAATTCGGGGACCGCAAAACTTACCAGATGGATCCGGCCAACGCCAGGGAAGCGCTGAAAGAAGTAGTTTCCGACGTGGAAGAAGGGGCGGACATGGTAATGGTTAAACCTGCCCTTTCCTACCTGGACGTTATCCGTAGGGTGAATGAGGAGGTTAATGTACCTGTGGCGGCTTACAACGTCAGCGGGGAATATTCCATGATAAAAGCTGCGTCCCAAAATGGCTGGCTGGAAGAAAAGCCGGCAGTGCTGGAAATGCTTGCTTCCATAAAGAGAGCCGGGGCCGACCTCATACTTACTTATTATGCACTTCAGGCTGCCCGCTGGCTAAAAGAATGAGAGTTCAGGTCATGTTGGGTGAAAAACCATTATTTTTAAAGGAGTTGAACTTTTATGTCTTCCCATTTTGAGAAAGCGCAAACTTATATTCCCGGGGGTGTAAACAGCCCGGTAAGGTCCATGAAAATCCTTGACATGGAGCCTGTTTTTATACAGAAAGGAAGCGGTCCCCGATTTTATGACACCGGGGGCAAGGAATACATAGACTACATGGGTTCCTGGGGTCCCCTGATTCTGGGTCATTCCCACCCGCAGGTGGTAGAAGCCCTGCAGGAAGCGGTAAAAGACGGGCTAAGTTTTGGGACTCCCACCCAGAAGGAGACCACGCTGGCCCGTATGGTAATAGAGGCCGTGCCGGGAGTAGAGATGGTGCGTATGGTGAATTCCGGGACCGAGGCAGTGATGAGCACCTTGCGACTAGCCCGGGGTTATACCGGTAGGGACAAGATCTTGAAATTTGTGGGGTGCTACCACGGGCATTTTGATGCCCTGCTGATAAAAGCAGGCTCAGGTGTGGCAACCCTGGGCCTTCCGAATAGCCCCGGGGTTACAGAAGGAACGGCAAAGGATACTTTGACCTCTCCTTTCAACAGCCTGAAGGCCGTGGAAGACATTTTTGACCAGTTTGGGGAGCAGATTGCAGCAGTCATCCTGGAACCGGTGCCGGGGAACGTAGGGGTAATACCTCCTCTGCCGGGCTACCTGGAAGGGTTGCGCCGCATTGCCAGCGATAACGGCAGCCTGTTAATATTTGACGAGGTAATGACCGGATTCCGGCTTTCCTACGGCGGGGCCCAGGAGCGTTTCCAGGTTACCCCCGACCTGACTTGCCTGGGCAAGGTTCTGGGTGGAGGCATGCCCGTTGCAGCTTTTGGAGGCCGAAGGGAAATTATGGAGATGTTGGCTCCTCAGGGGCCGGTTTACCAGGCGGGTACCCTGGCCGGAAACCCGCTGGCCATGACTGCCGGCATAGAAACCCTGAATGTACTGCAGGAACCCGGGACTTACCGGGAACTTGAGGAGACTTCCCAGCGGCTGGAAAAGGGCCTGCAGGAAGCGGCACAGGAGGCCGGGGTAGAGGTGCAGGTGAACCGGGTAGGCTCCATGTTTTCCGTGTTTTTTAACTCCGCCCGGGTAACAGACCTGGAAACTATTCACCAATCCAACAAAGAGCAGTTCAAGGAATTTTACCGTTCGCTTTTGGAAGACGGTATCTACCTTTCCCCCTCGCCGTTCGAAGCCAGCTTTGTATCGCTGGCCCACGGGAAAGAAGAAATAGATCACACGATTCAGGCCTCCCGCCGGGCTTTTGCCCGGGCTGCCGGAATCGGGTAAGATTGTTGAATGTTAAATATACACTTAAAAGGAGTATGATAAACTCATGCAACCGGTAAAATAAATGGACGAATTTCGGCCAATAAAAACGGATGTTATTTCCCACTCTCTGGAAGACATCTGATAAGATCTTTGAACGGTGGGAGGAAATATTTAATGATCCAGAAATGACAGCAGCCATGATTGATAGACTTACACATAAATCTTATGTGGTTAATATGAATGGAATTTATACCGATTTAAAGAAACCCAGACTTGGCTAAATGATCATCATTGAGTGTTAATTATTTTGGCTTAAAGTGGGGTAATTTTCGATTAACAACTGCATTTAAATTAAAAGGGCTTTATCAAAAAGCCCTTCTTTCTTTAAGTCATACTCCTAAGCTATTATTAGCTGCTGCTTTCATCTTTCTTAACAAGGTGGTTTTTTGGTAGAATTATGTAGAGCGATTTACAAAAGAGAAAAAGCTTATGAGGATGTTGTGCCATGACCAAAATAATGTTCCTGGATGAATCTGGCGATCATAGTTTGGATAAAATAGACTCTTCTTACCCGATATTTGTACTGGCTGGTTGTATCTTTGACTTGGAGTACTATTCTAAAACAGTTGAGTCAAAGGCGAACGAATTGAAGATAAAACATTTTAATACTACGGAGATAATCCTCAGGTCTTATGATATTAGAAAACAAAAAGGAGACTTTTCTTGTTTGGTTGATAAGAAAAAAAGAGAAGCGTTCTACGAAGACTTGGAGGAATTTATAAAATCCTTGGACTTTAAAATTATTGTAGCTGCCATTCACAAGGAAAAGTTTAAGAATCAATACTTTGAACCGGAAAACCCTTATAACCTCTGCTTTAGATTTATTTTAGAAAGAGCGGTCATGTTTCTTGGAAGATCTGGAGAACAGTTAATGTTTAGGATGGAATCAAGGGAAACACATAATGATAGAAAGCTTGCTGAGGTTTACGAGAGATTTAGGGCTAATGATTGTTTTAGGTCTAGTGGACAGGTTATGTTCAAAAAAGAGGAGATACAATCAAAGTGCCTGGATCTGTCTTTTAACCAGAAAACCCAGAATATAATTGGACATCAGATAGCGGATTTAGCTGCTTATCCTGTTGGCACTTATGTCCTTAATAAAAAAGAAAAGAACAAAACATTCGAGGTAATAAAAAATAAATTGCACAATAAGGGCGGGAAATATTTAAATTATGGTTTAAAAATTTATCCATAAGAAAAGAGGGCCCAGGAAAGCCCTAGTCCCTCTTTTCATTACCTTCTCTTTATCTTAATTCTAATTTAAAGCTCAAGTAGTTGTCAATAGTTTAAGGGCTGTTATAACAAAAACCTATCACGAAGTTGTGTTAACTTTTCAATCAGCTTGAAATGAGGGGGTTCATCGGTGTTTCTGGAAAATAGGTAGTGTTTAGCTGATTGTAGTCCAATCAGCTCGTGTATAAAGGATTGATGCCAAAAAGTAGAATAAAAATATGCTTATAAAAAACTTTACAGAAGGCCCATATAGAATCAGGTTGTAAGATTAGCGTGTAGCAGGTTATAATTAATTTAAAAAGTTATTATTAATTAATGCTATTTAAAAAATCTTGAAAGAAGGGATAGTATGAAAGAAATAACTTTGGAAGAAATAGAACGAAAAACAAACTCTCCAGAAGCCAAAGAGAAAGAAAAAAGAATAAATCGTTATGTAGAAAATGATCCTAACTATACACCGGGACGCAAAAGGCCAAGAGATCCAGAAAAGGAAAAACTCTTGAAACAGTTAAGATGGTAAAAGCGGAAAAAAAGAACATAGGATATCATTCTTACTATAATTCTAATTAAATTTAATTTCGTTGTTTATTTTTTGTTCTGGCTGTCTTTAAATTCAATAAAGTCAGCTATTTCATTTTGTGCACTTGATAGCAGTTTTTTGGTCACTCCCTTTCTCTGATTTGGTTATGCTCGCAAAACGAAAAACACCTTTGAAGCCATAATACATATGATTTCCATCAAAATCCAAATTTCACCCAATGGGTGAAATCCCAAAAACACGTTGATTTATCTACCTTTGGCTCTCCCGAGAATTAGTGACAATTATGGTCCAATATAGAAAAAGTTATCTGGATTCCTCATAAATAATGCTCAAAAAAGGATTTTTTTATCTAACGTGGAATCTAGTTGTAACTTTGATATTGAAAACATTATACCTTATTAATAGTTTTTGACTAATGGTTATTTTCTCTGCAGGCAGGAGTGAAATTTGAAGAAGGTGAATTTTCTCGCAATAAATATGTTTGGATTAAACCAAATTGCTTAAGGGGTTAATTAAGGAGGGTGGCATGATGAAATTTGATGATGCGGTTATGTCAATAGGAACAGTACCTGACTTGAAAAGGATAGCCAAGGCCCATGTTGTAGATCACCGCAATCTGAATGAGGAAGAGTTGAGAAAGGCTTTAAAGAAAGTGCGGCCTCAATATCTGGATTTTGATACAGTTAAGAATAACCTGGAAACATCCTTTTATATGAATGATTCAATAGATCGCAGAACCTTGAGCCAAATAATTATATATGATGTTATACTTAACGAGGATGGCTACATGTTGAAGTCAAGTGAGACAGAAGAAAAAGTTATGGCTATAGAACAGAATATTGTTAACCGTTCCAATGAAATAGAAATAAATAAGCTTGCTTCTTCTGATAACCAGCGCCAAAAGGATCTGGAGCTTTATTATTTTATACTCAAGGTAGCCTGGGAATACGAAAATTCAAAGAGCCCAGACGAAGTTAACCTACTTAGAAAATTTAGGAACAGACTATATATCAGTGAAGAGGATCACAAGGTGATGGAAGCAAAGTTAGGGAAGTTCCCCAAGCCCAATAACGAGATCCATACCAGGGATGAGATACATAAAGTGCGTCGCTATCTGCAGGAACTGGGCTTGTTATTTTTAATTCGTGACGAAAACGACAATGACTATGATTTAGTTCCCGAAGAGCTTGCCGGGGTAATGAACAAGGCTCTAAATAAAGAAATAAAGCATCCCAATTACGATATGTTAATCCGCCACAAACTGGTTTATAAAAAGAAGTACTTGCAAAACGCTCTGGAAAAAGCAAATATTTCGTATCACTACAGGGAAACTCTTGATGATCTGGCAGATAAAGTGGTTAAAAATATTCAACCAAGCCAGTTTATAGGGGGTATAACCTCCCGGGATGGGTTGAACAATGACGAGCTTTACAAGTGGTGTTCTGACTTAAATTTGCCGGTGGGGGGTACCAAAATAGAGCGTGTTGAAAGAATTATTAATTACTATGATTCTTTGAGGCAGACTGCTCCCATACGTGATGATGAAAGAGCGGTTTGTTATGAAATGTATGAAAAGCTTGCCTTCAGGGATTATTCATTACTTCGTGCTCACGGTATTATAAATAAAGATATAGAGGTGGAAACCAAATTTGAAGAAGCGACTTCTTACCTGTTCCAGTACAAGCTTAACCATATTCCACTAAAGCAGGCGGGCTCAAATAACCCTGATGGGCTATTGAGTTTAAGGGATATGTATGTTATGTGGGACAACAAGAGCAAAGAGTATCCCGGGCAGGTTAATTTGAAAGATCATATTAAGCAGTTTCACGAGTACATGGAAAATGCAGATAAACCGGTTCCCATCTTCTTAGTTATTGCGCCAGATTTTACTGAAGAATCTGAGATAGAGGCCTTTAATTATACCGCCGAGAACTTAAACAGAAACATTGTTTTAATAACGGCAACGGAATTAAAAGCTTTAGCGGAAGAATGGAGCAACCCCGACAATAAAAGACATGACGAACCTTTTCCGCTTGGGTTGTTAGCCAGGACAGGCCGCTTTAACAGAAAAATACTGGGAGATATAAAGAAGTGATATCTGGTAGGATTTCATCAATATAATGTTGTTATTTTAACTAATTGTTTATTTTCAAGGGAGTATAAATCTTAAAAGGTGGTATAAATGTCGCCGGATACAAGGTTTAATAACAACGAAAAACTATACCTGGCGTATGAGCTGGTGATGGCCGGACTGGCGTTGGCAGTAGCTGGTATACTGGTGATTGAATTTACCCAACCTCTTACTTCAGAGCAAAAAAAACTTGCTTGGTGTGATAGATTTAAGCATACTTTCTGTTTTTGCCGTAGATTATTTTTACCGTTTAATCAGGGCAAAAGACAAGTGGTCGTTTTTTAAAAGTAACATTCTTGACCTTATAGCCATTATGCCTTTTGATAAAGCTTTCAGGATTGCCAGGCTGGCGCGGCTAACCAGGTTGGTCAGGTTGACCAGGATGACCCGGTTTACTCGCATCTTGAGGTTGTTAAGGGTTCTCCGGGTTATTCTTATTGCAAGGAGGTTTTGGGGTACTTTAATGATGATTTATATTTCAGTATGCCTACAACCTACTTCTAATGCAACCGGTAAATCACTTTCTGTCCATTTTTCTCCTCCTATCTCCTA
>PWGO01000095.1 GCA_003554525.1 Syntrophomonadaceae bacterium
ATAAGCCGCGGCAACTGTTTGAGCAGGCTTTAGCCTGCGAGTTTTGCCGCGGCCTGAAGCCGCGAGCACGGAACATTTTATGCGCAAAGCAGCGAGCGAAGGTATAACACAGACCCGAGGCCGAGGCCGAGGCCAAGGCGCCCTTTTTTTCCGCGGAAGCTGCTAAGCCAGTTCACCCAGCTCACTCATCACCTTTGAACAGCGGGGACAAAGGTGGTTGTGGTCTGCTTCAGGGGTATATATCCAGCAACGCTCACACTTTTCCCCTTCCGCTTTTTTGACCACTACCTGCAGGGGCATTTCTTCGCTGCAGTAAGCCCCTTCTTCGCCGGCCTCGCCTTCGCGTAGCTCGGCCCGGGATACAATCAGTAAGTTCGCCAGGCCCTCTGCAAACCGGTATAGCTCTGAATACAGGGGTTCATCGGCATAGAGTGTTACAGATGCCTCCAGGGAAGCCCCGATAAACTTGTTGTTCCTGGCCTCCTCCAGGGCCCGCGAAACTTCGCCCCTGGCTTTCATAAAGACCTCCCATCGCTGCATAAACTCCTCTTCATCGTATCCTTCCCGGGGAAGGGGCCAACCTGCCAGCTGCACGCTTTCCTCTTTTTCCCCGGGTAGCTTTTGCCAGATCTCTTCTGAAGTATAAGCCAGAACCGGGGCAAGCAGAACCACTACATCGCGCAGCACCTCAAAAAGAACTGTCTGCGCGGCTCTCCTGGTTTCCGCTTCCCGGTGCGAGCAGTAAAGGCGGTCTTTTATAACATCCAGGTAGAAATTGCTCATATCCACCACACAGAAATTGTGCACAGAATGGAACACCTGGTGGTATTCGTAATTGTCATACGCACGGCTCACCCGGCGGATCAGTTGCTGCAGGCGTCCCAGGGCCCAGCGGTCAATTTCTTCCAGCTGCTCGTAAGAAACCCGTTGGCTATCCGGCTCAAAATCTTTCAAGTTGCCCAGCATAAAGCGGCAGGTGTTTCTAATCTTGCGATAAACTTCCACCAGCTGGTTGAGTATTTCCCTGGAAATATGAACGTCCCGGGTGAAATCCGCTGAAGAAACCCAAAGGCGCAGTATATCCGCCCCGTATTCCTTGATAACCTCTTCGGGGGAAATTACGTTCCCCAAGGACTTGGACATTTTTTTACCCTCACCGTCTACTGTCCAGCCGTTACACAAAACCGCCCGGTAGGGGGGTTCCCCGCGCACCGCCACGGAAGTGAGCAGGGAAGACTGGAACCAACCCCGGTACTGGTCGCTTCCTTCCAGATAAAGGTCGGCGGGCCAGTGCTGGTCTTCCCTTTCTTCCAAAACCGCCACGTGGCTGGAACCCGAGTCAAACCAGACATCCATTATATCCTTTTCCTTGCGGAAATCGGTGCTTTCGCACGTGGGGCAGGTTATATGGCCCGGGAGTATTTCCCCGGCTTCCCGTGCAAACCAGGCATCAGAACCTTCCTCACGGAACAGCTCCTGGACCACCCGCACGGTTTCGTCATTAAGCAGGTGTGAGCCGCATTCATTACAGTAAAACACGGGTATGGGTACTCCCCAGGCCCGTTGCCGGGAAATACACCAGTCCTGACGTTCCGAGACCATACTGTAGATGCGCTCTTCGCCCCAGCGGGGCATCCATTTAACTTTGCGTATTGCCTCCAGCGCTTCCCGGCGAAAACCTTCCACCGAAGCAAACCACTGCTCGGTGGCCCGGAATAAAACCGGGTCTTTGCATCTCCAGCAGTGCGGGTACTGGTGGTCTACGTTTTCTTTTCCTGCCAGGTACTGTTGTTCCTCCAGGGCCCCGGTTACGGCCTGGTTACCCTTGTCATAGCGCAACCCGGCAAAACGTCCCGCTTCTTCGGTAAAGTAGCCGCTGCTGTCCACGGGGTTCAACACCTCCAGGCCGTATTTTTTGCCCAGCTCAAAGTCCTCGTTGCCGTGGCCGGGAGCGATATGCACACATCCCGTCCCCTGCTCCAGGGTAACGTGTTCAGAAAAGATTACCGGCGATTCCCGGTCGTAGAGAGGATGCGTACACCTGATACCTTCCAGCTCTTCCCCCTTAAATTTCTGCAGAACCTGGAATTCCCTTCCGCTTACTTCCCCGAGTTTGCTCAGCAAGCCTTCTGCAAGAAGGTAGCGCTCTTCACCGCTGCCTACCAGGAGGTAATCCAGTTCGGTATGCACTGCTATCGCCATGTTGGCCGGAATGGTCCAGGGTGTCGTAGTCCATATAAGGCAGTAGGTGTTTTCACTGCCACCCAGCACACCACCGTCATCAATAACCGGGAACTTCACATAAATGGATTCGGAGCGGCGGTCATGGTATTCCACTTCCGCTTCCGCCAGAGCGGTTTCACACACCGGACACCAGTAAACCGGTTTCATGCCCTTGTAAATAAACCCACGGCGGGCCATGATACCGAATACTTCAACCTGCTTGGCTTCAAATTCCGGGGCCAGGGTAAGATAAGGCTCTTCCCATTTGCCCCTTACACCCAGCCGCTTAAACTGTTCTTTCTGCACATCCACGTATTTCATGGCGTATTCCTTACACATACGGCGGAATTCCACATCGGAGATTTCTTCTCTTTTTATATTTTGAGTCTTAATAATCTGGTGTTCAATGGGAAGCCCGTGAGTATCCCATCCCGGCACGAAAGGAGCATCGTACCCTTCCATGCTCCTGTATTTAACTACTATGTCTTTTAAAACCTTGTTTAAAACGTGTCCCATGTGTATGGCCCCGTTGGCATAGGGAGGCCCGTCGTGCAGGACAAACATGGGAGCACCCCTGCGTTTTTCCCTTACTTTTCCGTAAATATCCATATTTTCCCAGAACTCAAGAATTTCCGGCTCCCTCTTGGGCAACTTGGCCCGCATGGGAAAGTCGGTTTTGGGCAAATTAAGCGTTTTACCGTAATCCATTTTTCTCCTCCTCCACTTTTTCGAATGCTGTCTCAAGTTACTAAAGGGGCGATGTGGTAAACAACACACCTCAAGAACCGTCCCCGCAACAACAAAAAAATCCCCTCCCTTATCAGGGACGAGATTGTACCCGCGGTACCACCCTTATAGCTGCCCCCGCGCCGGACAGCCACTTTTACCCTTTAACGACGGGCACCGTCCGTGTCTACTCTCGCCTTTTAAGGTGATTTTGCACAGAAGCTCCCGGGTGATCTTCAGCAGCACCGCTTTCCCGGGCTCTCACCTTACCCCGGTTCTCTGAAAAAGTCGGAACTACATACTCTCCCGTTCATGGCCGGTAAACCCATTATATATAATTATTCCCCACTTGTCCAACCCTAACACACTTTATATAAAAAACTCTCCTTTATAAGTCCCCTTTATAAGTCCCCTTGCTGCGAACTTCCTTCTTCTCCGGACTCAATTCCCTCCATAAAGTCTTCCATCTCCAGCGCAGAAAGCTGGGATTCCATAAATGAGCGGAACCGCATTTTAAAAATCTGAACCTGCTTGTGTAGCTCTTCATGCTCGCTTACAATACGGTTGGCGCGGTACCGGGCGTCTTCAACAATTCTCTGGGCTTCTTTTTCCGCCTCTTTGCGGATTATCTCCGCCTCCCGGTTGGCGTTGTTTTTCACTTCTTCCGCGGCCTCCTGTGCCACTACTATGGCATTGTGCATGGTTTCCTCCAGCTTTTCATAGCTTTTGTTTTTTTCCTTTAACTGCTCTATCTGTTCTTTTAATTCCGTGTTTTCCTGCACCAGGTTTTCGTAGTCCTTGGCCACTTTCTCCAAAAATTCGTCTACCTCATCAGTGTTGTACCCCCGGAACGATCTATCAAACTGCACGTTATGGATATCCATTGGCGTTAAAGCCATGATTTCCCTCCATTCTCCCGTTTTATAATAGTCCCTGTTAAACTATTCGACAATTTTTTTCCACTATCCTCCTATTACTTTATAATTTTTTTGAGTTCCACCCTCTGCCTTCCCTTGCGGCTTTCACCCTGCAGCTCGACTACCTCAAGAGAGTTGCCCTGGCTGCTGATGGTAATAGTGTCCCCGGATTTAACCTTGTAGGAAGGGCTACCTTCCCTGCGGTAGTTCACCAGAACAGAGCCGCTTTTCACCAGGTTGGCCGCGCGGGAGCGGGACATGCCGAAACCCAGGCTCATTATAGAATCCAGGCGGAGCGAAGCTACTGTACCTTTAATATCTTTGGCAGCAGAATACGCAACCTGCAGCTGCTCCAGTTCGACTTCTTCCACTTCTACTTTTATCCTTCCCACTGCGTCCAGGTTATTTACCGTTTCCGCTTTTTCTTCCCGGATTAAAACTTGCACTCCATCGGAAGCCCAAATAACATCTCCCACGTCTTCCCGGGAAAGACCGGCATCCATAAGAGCTCCCTGGATATCCCTCTCGTGAAATCCGTATTCCCCCAGTGGGCCTTTTAAGTGAAAAGCTTTTGGGGAAATCTGCGGGCGGGAAGGCGAGGAAGCGGCAGGCCATAAGCCAAGTTGAACCCGCTGAGCAGCGGGATAACCCCCGAAAAGCACATATTTAACTTCCGGGTAATTTAACAGAACTTCTTCGGCAATTTTTTTTCTCTGCGGGGGCAAGAATGCACTAACGAAGCCCCGGTTATTTTCCAGAACCTCCTGGATTAGTTTTAATAGCTCTTCGATCCAGTTATGTTCACCTTCTCCGGTGTATCTTTGTTTAATACGGTCTAACTTCTGCTGGCGTTCTTCTATAATAAAACCCTCCTTTAAATGTAACTGCGTTAAATGTAACTGCTTTAAATGAAAACACTTTAAGTGTAACTGCTTTAAATGTAACCGCCAAGTATGAAAGGGTGACTACCAAGCATAACTGCCAAGGGTAAATGCGCAGGCACTTATGCCAGGCAAGGGAGTAAAATCTGCTGCTTTGCCTCAAAATTTACACCATGCTTCTGGCAAGCTTGAACCACCTCCGCAGGCCTGTCTTGCTTCTTGTATTACTAATCCCAAATGAACAACAGTTGCCCTGTTTTATTAACCAAATACCCACACCACACCCAACGCTGCAGCCATCGCTCCCAGGGTCATAACCATCAGCCTGTACAACACCACATGAAGGGGCACCTTAAAGTACTCCACCGTAAGAATGGGGCAAAGGTGCAGCGGGGATATTATATAACCCATAAGGGAACTCAAGTATATCAACCCCAAAAACGGCCAGGCTTCCGCTCCCCCGGGGAACAAGGGCATTAGCAACGGCAGGGAAAGCGCCACGGCCGCTATATGGTGGCCTATAAAGATACCGGTCAGGTAAGGTATAACCAGGGCAATTACCATGACAGGAATACCATAGACTTCCATTAAATCTGCCGCCATATCCAGCATCCCGGAAGCTTCAACCAGCTCTTTAAACAAAAGGACCCCGGGGATGGTTAAAAGTATGTTACCCTTGACCCCGGTTTTTAATGCCTGCAGCCTGAGGCCCGCTTCTTTCTTTAATTCCTTCCGCGGCAAATTCTGAAACAGGGCTACCAGTACCCCTGCGGCCAGGCCGGTAAAGTAAGGCCATCCGGTAACCAGCGGCACTGCCAGGGCAACCAGGATGGGAAATATACTGGCCCCAAAAGCAAAAAGGGGGTAAATCCTTGAACTGCCGCCGCTTTCTGTTTCTTTTTTCCCCTTCGCCATGCTTTTCTCAACCGGCACTTTGTTAAAAATTTGCCAAAAACTCTGACCAAAAGCTATAATAAAAGGAATTACCGAAAACCCCAGCAAAGAATGCAAAGAAACTTCACTCATCTCCAAAACAGTGATAAATCCCGGGTACAAAGGAAAAACAAAATACAGTATGTGGCGGTAAAACACGTTAGCCAGGACCATGGGTACCGCACCCATATTAATATCTTCGCCCACCTCTTTCACCAGCGGAGCAGACAGGTAGGCTCCTCCCGGTATAGGCATAAGGCCAATAAAAGCCGGAATTGCGGCTACCAAAAAGCGGGTATCCTTTATAAGCTTTTTTAAGGCAGAAATTGCGGCGTTTATACTTCCGTTATAATAAAGCACCTCCCCCAGCAATCCGATACCCAGCACCGCCAGAACCAGGTTATGAGTAACGCTGTCCGTAAGCATAACCCGGAAGGAATGCCATACTTCTCCTGCTGAAAAAAAGCTCAAAACCGCCATCACCGGCAATGCAGTCCATACAGAAAGGCTTAAATACCAGCCCCGTCGCAAAAGAACAATTATTACCGCCAGTGAAACCGGTACAGCTATTAACTGTAGTATATTTTTTACCACGTCCATTTCCGACATTTATCTTCATCCTTGTTTGCTTCTGGTTTTGTGTTTCTTGTTTCTTTTTCTTGTTTCTTGTTTTTCATGTTTCTTGTTTCATGTTTCTTGCCTCTTTCTTTTTGCTTTTTGAAAGCATTTAACCTATAAACCCATCAAAACCCTTTCCACCAGGATTAAAATTAAAAGCAAGGCCAGGGGAGAGAGATCTATATAGCCCATCTCCGAGCGAACCGGGGGGATTGCGCTTCGCAAGGGTTTTAATAAAGGCTCGGTTAAAACATAAAGGTATTTGTATATTTCACTCACTACGGGATGGGACTGCCCCGCAGAACGGAAAAAGGAAAGTATTATCCGGGCCAGCAGCACCCAGCGGAATATCCGCAACAAATACATTATAATTTCTTTTATTTCTTCCGGCATATCTGTTCACCACCTTAAAATAAACTCAAGCCTCATCTTTAATCTTTAATCTTTAACCTTTAACCTTTAACCTTTAACCTTTAACCTTTAACCTTTAATCTTTAATCTTTAATCTTTAATCTTTAATCTTTAATCTTTAATCTTTAAATCTTAAGCGGCAAAGAAGTAAAAAATAACCCGGAGAATTGTAGCTTTACCCCCCGGTGTCAAGCAGCACCCACATTGGTGCGAAACATCTTCCTCCCCCCTGG
>PWGO01000010.1 GCA_003554525.1 Syntrophomonadaceae bacterium
AAAACACCAGGTTCGACCCCCGTCTAAATGAAGCAAAAATGACTACAAACTATGACAATTTACCAGAAGGCATCATAACTGAAGTTTTAAAATGCGGATATATATATAAATCAAATATACTAAGAAAAGCTGAAGTTGTAGTCAATAAAAAAGAAAATGAGGAGTGAGACAGTTGGGTAAGATAGCGGGCATTGATCTGGGCACCTCTACCTCGGAAATAGCAATATTTGATAATGGAAAACCTTTAGTTTTACCAAACAATTCGGGTGAATACAAAATTCCTTCTGTAGTAGGAACTGATGAAGAAGGGAAGATGATAACGGGAAAAGAAGCCAGAGACCAGCTACTGCTCAAGCCAAAAGAAACAGTAGTAGAAGTTAAGCGTTTAATGGGAAGCGAAGAAAAAGTTAAGATGGGAAACCGGCAATTTACCCCTCCGCAAATTTCTTCTTACATTCTCCGTTACCTTGTCGATTTCGCCGAAAATCAACTTGGAGACAGTATTGAGCGGGCTGTTATTACGGTTCCGGCTTATTTTTCCGACGAACAAAGGAGAGCTACTGTAGAAGCAGGAAAGCTGGCCGGCCTTAAAGTAGAACGTATAATTAACGAACCAACAGCGGCAGCACTTGATTACGGTATTGAGCACATGAAAGATTGCCAGAATATTCTTGTCTACGATCTTGGCGGAGGCACTCTGGATGTGACTGTTTTGGAAATGTTTGAAGGAGTGCTGGAGGTAAAAGCCAGCAGCGGCAATAACAAACTGGGCGGTGCGGATTTTGACCGGCGAATTATGGATTACCTTATAAAACAATTCACTTCTCAATACGATGTAGATATATCCACAGATCCCTGGGCCATGATGCGCCTCCGGGAAGCAGCGGAAAAATGCAAAATAGCGCTCACTTCCACTGACGAATACCATGTATCCCTCCCGTTTTTTATCAACTACAAGGGAAAACCCGTTTCCCTGGAAGAAACCATCACTGGTAATACGTTTGAAGAACTTATAAAAGACCTGGTGGAATCCACCGGTAAGCCAATTGAAGTTGCCCTCTCCGACGCCGGACTTACTGCAGAGGACATCGACCTGGTATTACTTACAGGAGGTTCTACCCGTATTCCCCTGGTAGCTAATTTTGTAGCAAGAACCCTGGACAAACAACCCCGCTCCCTAATTGATCCGGATCTGGCTGTAGTCAGGGGCGCAGCCATCCAGGGAGGCATCCTTAACGAAGAGCTTTCCAGCGAAAAAGACATAATGATAACAGATGTATGCCCGTATACCCTGGGCATAGCAACGCTAGGCGAAATAGGAGGAACCGTTATGCCTGATGTTTTTGATACAATTATCCCCAGAAATACTACCATCCCGATTACCAAAGAAAAAACCTATGGAACCGTTTACGATTATCAAAGTGCTGTAGAAATTGAAGCCTACCAGGGAGAATACAAAAAGGCTTCTATGAACAACTTGTTGGGCAAATTTACCCTGGAGGGCATTCCTCCTGCCCCGGCGTTTGAGGAAAAAGTAAAAATTTCCTTTACTTACGATGTAAACGGTATACTTCAAGTAGAGGGGATAATAGCAAGCACCGGCAAAAATGCCAATATAACCGTAGAAACTTCTAGCGCAGGGGTAGAAGAAGAAATAGAGCTGGAAGAATGGAATAATGCGCCGAATGCCAAAAAATACCGTTCCATAATCAAGAAAGCAGAAAAGATCCTTGAAAACGACGATGTCGGACCCCAGGCCATGGAAATTGACCACCTGTTAAAAGAGTTAAAAAAAGGATTGGTTAAACAGGATAAGATAGAAAACTTGAATGACATTAAAGAAGATTTATCCGAGATCTTACTGGAAATTAAATAAACAGAAAGCAAAATATAAAATTAAGGCAACTACTAACGGTGTGAAAGCTTAGAAAATAGAGTTCCCCTTTCAAGAAGCAAGAGGCCAGAAGCCAGAAGCCAGATGTAAGAAAATACCCCCCACCTTTAATTCCTCCCCCACCAGGGAGAGGTAAATGTCAGGGAACTAATGTAAGCGCCGTTACCAGATAGTAGAGCCTGAGCAGCTCCAAATTAAGCATTTTTCTTATGCTTAATCGTAATAACTTGTTTGATCACTATAAAAAATTAACAAATGGAGTTAAACAAAACTATGATAGAAAATTTAGCTTTTTATTACTATAATGCAGGTTTATCCCTGGCCCAAGAAAAATATATTACTTCTGCAACCAAAGAGCTAAAAAAAGCTGTCAGCCTGTACCATTCCTGCATACCAGCCTGGAATCTTCTTGGGCTTTGCTATTACCGCCTGGGCAATTTTGAAGCCGCCCGGCACTGTTGGGATGAAAGCCTGACTGTAAATCCTGTTTCAAATGAAGCAAACAGGTACCTGTATAAACTAAACCACCTGTTGGAAATATTTTCACCCCTGGCAAGTGAAATCCAGCAGCTTGCAGAAAAAAAACACTATAAAATAGCCAGCCGGCGATGGGAAAAAGATATCCTAAATAGATTCGACCCCGCAGTAGAACTGTTTAACTACGGGGGTATCTTAAAAATCCTGTCAGGCAAAAAAGATGCAGCCATCATGTTATGGAAAAAATCCTTGGAACTGGACAAATCCAACAAACTGGCAGCAAATTATATTATAAAAAGCACCGATAAAACGGGTTTTATACCAAAATTGCTTAAGAGGATCAAAAAATAACCAAATACAGAGAAAGGATTAATTATGAGCGATTATTACAGCATATTAGAGATAACCCCTGAAGCAACTTCAACAGAAATAAAAAAAGCTTATTTTAAACTGGTACGAAAATATCCTCCCGAAAGACACCCGGAAGAATTTAAACGAATCCGGGAAGCGTACGAGGTTCTTATTGACCAAAACACCCGCAAGCAATACGATGAGATAGAAACTCTTCCGGAACAGGTTAAAAAGATAGTCCGTTACGGGGAAAAAACGCTGGAGGAAGGTAATACCTCCGGGGTAATAAATCTGCTGGAACACGCGCTGAAAATATATCCCCGCTTTACCGTAATAAAAAACCTGTTGGGAGAAGCTTACAATGCCAACGGAAATACTGGCAAAGCAGTAACTATATTTAAAGAACTGGTGTCTCAGGAACCTGAAAATGCGGGTTTTGCAGGCAAACTTGCCCATGCTTACCTGGAACGCGGCTGGCATAAAAAAGCCATAAAACAATACAAGAAAGCCCTGGATCTGGACCAGGATAATATATCTTTATGGCTTGGCCTTATTGACAGCCATCTTAAAGATAACGACAAAACGACTGCCAGAGAAGTAGCATATGAAGCGCTTGAAGTAAGCAATCATAGGGGTTGGGATAACCTGGAGCTATATTATCATATAATACAAATTGATATATTCACAGGGAGTATAGAAGAATTAAAACAGCATATATCAGAAATGCAAGAAAAAGCCTCCACAAATAATGAAGACAAAAGCAATGTAGCCTGGTTTCTGGCCACACTTTCTAAAAATCTTCTACTTCATGGTATGACCGAACAATCAAACATGACCATAAACACTGCTTTTGAACTTCTCCCTGAAGATGAAGAAATTAAAGAAATAAGAGAATATATTAATAGTAAAACCATACTTATGGAAGAACTTTTTAGTTTAAAAGAAGATGTAACTATAGATGAAGTATTTAAAGATATGATGGAATTTGAATTACAAAATTGCAATTGCCCTCAATGTCAGGATACACAATTAAGCATGGAAACGTACATTTTAAGCTATATAGAAAACATGAGAAGCAGTATAAGAAAAATCAAATCAAACTATCCTTCTTTATACAGTTTAAAAAAAGATTTTTTTGATCAGGCGATAAACCCCAAAAAAACACAATATTTAATAGAAAATCAGATTAAAAAAACAGAAAAATTTAAAAAACAGCACCCGGAATTCTTTGAAGATGATATTGATGGCAATATTTTTCTTGATGATAATGAGGAAGATGAAGATTATTTTTTCATACCCCCGGAACCGGTGAAAAGGGAAGGCCCCAAAATAGGACGCAATGAACCATGCCCCTGTGGAAGCGGAAAAAAATACAAAAAATGTTGTGGATAATAAAGAAATGGGACAGCTATGTATTCGGCATTGTAAAACGAAGCTCACTCTTAACCGGGTAAACTATAGTGCAGAAATAATCACCGATTTGCATGGACATGGCTTTATACTGCTTGAAATTTGCAAACCTGGTTATCACATGTTCCCCAAAACATTCTATATTTGTTGCTTCAAATAATTTCAAAGGGCTCAGCATGCCGGTCTTAAAAACTTTTGATAACGCTTCTTTGGCCGTCCATAATAAAGTAAGCCCGGAATCATAATGGGAGAAACAACGGCTTATTTTTTTCTTTTCCGCTTCCGTCATTTGCCCTTCCAGGACCCTTCGATTTTTATAATCAATTACTTCAAGATCTATTCCCATGGGGTGGGCTTCGGGGAAAGCAACAGCAGCTCCTAAATCACCACAATGAGTAATACTTACCTGGACATTTGGTTTAGCTGATATAACTACCGGCTGAGCAAAAATACCGGCTTCAATTAAAATATTTTTTAAACTTTTTTCACCTGTAAAAGCGCCAACTGCATTTTTTGCAACATAACGGCCTAAAAGAAAGTTTTTTATACGCCTTTCAAATTGTAAACTCTCATAATATTTCCCTTCCTGTGGGTGTAAAAAAAGCGGTAACGTTTTATAATCTTCCGGAATAGAAAACAGATAAAAACACAGTACCGCTTTAAAAATTTTATCAGAATTTTCTAAATTTAAATATTCAAAATGAAGGTTATTCTCAAGCATTTGTTTTCTCTTCATCGAAAATTTTAACCACTACCTGCCCGTGTTTCATTTAATTGACCTGCACCTGTTATCTTTCTTGCCCGCTCAATATTTTTTCCTCCTGTTGAACGCTATCTGCATCCAGCTCCCGCGCTTCTTCTATATCCCCGCCGGAAATAATAGGGCCAATTACATCTACAGACACCTGGCAACTTGCAATAGAGTTTTCTTCCCAGTTTGATCCGCTAAAAGGGAAAAACCTGTGCTTAATCATGCTCCATCTATAAATTCCGGGGGGCAAATAGCAAACTGTAATTTCCAGGCCTGTTTTCTTATAAAACTTTTGCAACTCTTTTTCCTCTATCATTTCACTTAAATTCCCGCCACTTTCATTAGTATCCAAAACCATAAGCAAGCGGGTGGCTTCAGGGTAAAGATATTGCCCTATGGTGAAATACCATTGATTTACACATTCCATTATATGAGTTGAATTATTAACTTTCCCGCTAAATATGACCGGTTGCCCGTTATTTTGAAATATTTCCGTTTGTTTCTTGATAAACCAAAACCGCTGATTCCATTCTGGTAGTTTGCTGCTTTTCCATGACTGGCGGTTCCTTGCAATTATGTAACCTATTTTATTTAACAACCCGGGTATTGTATTGGCGGAAACAGCGTAACCCATATTTTGCAGCATTTTGGCCAGCGCAACGTTGCTCATGGTGCTCCAACGTATAACAGAAGGATAATCTACACATGCAAAAGGCTCCATCAATTTGTCCAGGTCTTTTAGTATTTGCGGTTCTTTTTCTTCAATAGATTTCCGACCGCCACCGGATTTTCTAACTTTATTACCCTCCACTATCTTTTCCCCTTTAAGTTCACGACATCCCTTCATAATGGTATTCCTGGCAAGCCCGGTGATCCGGCTTAACAAGGCAACACCACCCCTTCCAAAAACCATGGCTTCACCGGCAGCAAATAATCTCCTGGTTCGCTCATTAAGAAACGGATCCATGAGTCTGTAACGCTGCTCAATTTCTTCTATTTTGAAATCATTGGTACTGTTATCCTCCAATTCTTGTATCACCACACCATAATCATATTTCGCTCCGTAATCTTCCAGGTTTTTAACATACTTTAGTAATTTATCTCCCACCTCTAAACCGGTACCCAGGTAGCGGTATACTGCAACCCTTTCAAGCGGGGTGCTTCTTTGTCCTGTTCCCAACTGCCATACAAGCCTTCTCGATGAGCCGCCAGGCTGAAATGACACATGGCAATTCCCATATCCAGGTTCTGCAAATGTATCTTGCCCATGGTACGGTTATAGATAAAACTTTCATTTAAATAGAAATGATAACGGTGCTCCTTCCCCTTTACTACTCTCCAGGGTTGCCGGTTAAGTGCGGAAGGAGCCAGGCGCACTGCTTCCAGGGCTGTAGCATAGCCCTCAGCCTGATTTTCTCCTAGAGGAGTTTTCCCATCCGAACTATAAAATACCGCTTCCCAGGGTTTTCGTTTATGTGAACCTGCGGTTACCTTCATGAAACGATTGGCAAAAGTATCCTTGTCGGCGGGGTGCCCTACCGCTACTATAGCCGGCAAAAGCTCGTCACTGGAAAGGGCAGCCTGCCGGGCAAAATTTGACCTGCGAAAGGTTCCCCCCAGCCAGCAAGTTCCCAGCTCCATAGAGGTTGCTTCAAGAACAAGGTGCTCCATGCAGTATCCCAGGTCTTCCATGCAGCCGGCTCCTTCTTTCACCACCCCCGCTAAAAAACAGCGTGCCCCCTTGATTACCCCGTAAGTGCCAAGGCTCCGCATCTCTTTTTGATCCAGTGATTCCAGGTTTAAAATCTTAAACCGTACCGGATTACCAAAAGGACCTTCCCCCAGCCTTTCCATTAGCTCTTTAAACCTGGACAACTTGTTTTCTTCCACCGGCTTTTGGAGGTAAGAACGCACTGACGCCCTTTTTTTAATTGTCTCCATAATATCCATTTTGGCTTCTAAATTGTGCATACTCCTTATACCCCTTTATTAATCTATTTATTTTTCCCTGCCGGTTTTCAACCCAGCTTTTTAATTTCTTCACTTAAAATATTAATAGTATGATCTATCTGTTCTTTATTATGTAACGCTGAAACAAAAAACCTTAACCTGGCCGCATTTTCTTCTACCGCGGGGTAAATAATAGGTAGAACATTAATATTGCTTTCCCATAAGGAGTGAGCCAGCAAGGCACACTTCAATGAATCTCCAATAATTACAGGAATAATGGGAGTATTTTCGCTATAACCGGTATCCAAACCACTTTCTTTAGCCAGTTGCAAGAAATACTCACTGTTTTGCCTCAACCTTTCTACCTTTTGGGGGTTTTCCTGCAGCATTTTTAATGCAGAAAGCGCCGCTGCTGCATTTGCCGGCGACATACCACAGCTAAATATGAAACCCGGGGCAGTGTATTTTAAATAATCTATAGCTTCTTTGCTTCCGGCAATATACCCCCCACAGCTGCTCAACGCTTTGCTGAATGTGCCCATCCATAAATCTACATCTTCCCGGTTAACCTCGAAAAACTCCCCTACACCTCTACCGTGTTCACCCACTACTCCCACAGAATGGGCTTCATCTACCATCAACAATGCCTGGTGCTTTTTCTTTACCTTGATAAATTCCGGCAAGTTAACCATATCGCCGTCCATACTGTATACACCCTCTACCACGATCAACGCCCGCCTGTAACTTGGACGGAGCATTTCCAGCATACCATCCAGCGCCTTCCAATCATTGTGCGGAAACGGCCGCCTGGCCGCACCTGACAACAGGCTGCCCTGTATAACACTGTTATGTATTAAAGAATCGTGTAAAATAATGTCCTTTTCTCCAACCAAATGTCCTATGGTGGTTACATTTGTAGTAAAGCCCCCTATATACACAATACAATCCTCAGTGCCCAAAAACCCGGCCACTTCTTTCTCCAGCTCCCGATGCAAGGGAATTTCCCCCGACAACAAGCGGCTACCGGAAACCGAGGTTCCATACCTGTTTATGGCCCGCACGGTATCCTCAATTATCTCGGGCTCACCGTTTAACCCCAGGTAATTATAGGTAGCAAAATTTATCTTTTCTGTTCCCTCAATTTGTATTATATCACAAGCTTTACCTTCATTAACCCTGAAATAAGGATTTAATTCTCCGGCAGCTTCCAACCTGTCTTTTAGCTCTACATACTCCGGGAACAGGCCAAAACTGCATTCCATCTCGCTGACGCCGTTATCAACCATTACCTGGCTGCTTCCCCCTGTATTTTCCATTTCATGGCTGCCGTGGTTATCCAGCCGGGGCTTTATTTCATCACTGCCTGCTTCCCCCAAAGAATTGCCAGCTTTTTTTTCACTGCCCAAAACGCGGGTGTCGTTTATATTTGACGCACCTCCGTCACCTTCTTGCAATTCCCTTTCCAGAAAAGATATTATATTTCCCACGGTAATTTCCTGGTTATTAAAATAGGTGAAATATTCTTCATCATCTTTTTCCAGACCGGGAAAAGACTCCATAAGTTGAGCTGCCATATCTCTTACCATTATAGAATCAAACCCCAGGTCGTCAAATATGTGGTGTTCTTCTTTTATCTGTTCTAACGGGAAAGCCGTAACCGCCGATATTATTTTTAATACCTGCTCTTTCAACCCCTGGCTGGTTTCATACGGGGAGGATTCGTTCCCCACCTCCTTTGCCGGCTTTACTTCTTGCAGTTCCTGCCCCCGGCCACTTACGCCTACGTTACCATTGCCGTTTCCCTTATTAGAGCCGTCCTGTAAAAGAGCGGTTACTAACTCGGTTTGCCTTTTTATTAAATTAGTTTGCTCTCTTAACAGCTCCATCACTTCTACCTTGCTTACGTTTTCCATCTCTATATTTTCCCCTCCCCCAAAATTAGTATCTTTTTGGTAAGAACAGGCTTGTGATAATTTTTTCCCGTTTTCATGTGTATCTGTATGGTTATAATAAACACCGGCTGCTTTTCCAGTGCTTCCTTCTGTTCCCTTTGTATCCGGGGTGTTTGTAGTTTCTTTTGTTCCCGGGGCGCTCTCCTGCTTTACCTCAAACCAGCATCTTTCTTTTTTCCAGGGATATGCAGGCAGTTTAATTAAATTTCCTTTAGTAAAGTACAGCTTTTCCCACTGTACTTTATGACCATGCTCGTATAACCCCCCAAGGGAATCAAGCATGGTAACTCTTTCTTTATCTCCTCCCCCTAAAGAAGGATAGATTTTCACTTCCCGCTCCAATTTATTAAACTCCTGCCTGATACGTTCAGAAAACTCCGAACCGGGCCCAATTTCCACAAACAAATTATAGCCATCTGCTCCGGCATTTCTAACCGCTCTGGAAAACAGAGGTGTCTCCCGTGCATTTTTGCCCCAGTAATATTTAGTAAAGTCTTTAAACGGTGCCGCCTCGCCGGTAACGGTTGAATAAATTGAAATCCTTGAAAGCCGGGGTTTCAAATCACCTATTAACTCTTCAATCAAGGGATCCGCTGTTTCCGCTTCTTCTTTGCCTTCATCTTGCATAAAGCGGTAAAAATAGTATACGATTCTAACAGCATCTTTTAAGTTAACTATGCCGGCAGCATAAGCACACCCTACCTCGTTAACGCCGCAGCCGACCACGGCATCCGGGGTAATACCCCAGGAACGCCACAGTTCTACCAGTGCAGCCTGTAATGCAAATACTTCCAGCAGGTTATTTCCCTCTCCTGGAGAAAATACCCCGTTTCCTTCCCCGTTTCCTTTCTTGTTACCCTCTTTGTTTCTCTCCCTAAACATCTCTTCCGGCAGCAGCCAGCCAGAGTAACTACCGGCCAGTCGGTAGCACTCTTCTACCGTTTCCCGGAAAACCGGTTCACTTTCATACAATTGCCTTCCCACCAGGTGGCGACAAGTGCTCTCCTGGCCAGAAAAAACAAATGCCAGTTTCCCGGGGTGGTCTTCTATTCTTTTTTTCAAGCCTCCCGGGACCACCCGGGCACTGCTCAAATATCCTGCAAGACGTTCTGCTATTTGCGACGGAGTTTCACCGGCTACAGCCAGGCGAAACTCCCGGTGGCTGCGCCTGAGCCCCGCAGTGTAACATATATCATTTAAAGTTACTCCCTTTGGCGGTGCCGTTAAAAAATGATAGTATTTTTCCGCCAGCATTTTCAGGGTTTCCGGGTCGTGGGCTGACAGGGGTAGTAAAAATGCCCGTCCATCCAAGGTTTCCGGGCTTTCCAGGTTTCCCCCGTCCGAATGATTTCCCATGGAGTTTTCCTGCATTACATTTTGTTCCAGGACAATGTGGGCATTGGTCCCGCCAAAACCAAATGAACTTACACCGGCTAAAACAGAAACATTTTCTTTTTCC
Organism: Syntrophomonadaceae bacterium; assembly: GCA_003554525.1. Taxonomy (GTDB): domain Bacteria; phylum Bacillota; class Dethiobacteria; order DTU022; family PWGO01; genus PWGO01. The sequence goes on from PWGO01000010.1 coordinate 10,245, forward strand.
CACTCACCGGGGCCCTCCTGGACCTTTATCGGTAAATCCCGGAACGGTATATAAGGGTTTGGTTCTTTATAATTTATGGTTGGCGGAATTATACCCTTTTTTAAAGATAAGCCCACTTTTGCCAGGCTGGCCACTCCCGCTGCTGCTTCCAGGTGACCTATATTTGTTTTAACGGATCCAACCGCACATTTCTTCCCCGACGGACGATCTTTTTGCAGTATTTTACCAAGAGCCTTTACTTCAATGGGATCACCCAGCTCCGTCCCCGTCCCGTGCGCCTCCACGTACTGAAGTTCCCCCGGGGACACTCCCGCATCCTGGCATGCCTCGTTTATTACTTCTTCCTGGGATCTACGGCTGGGTGCAGTAAGGCCGTTGCTCTGTCCATCCTGGTTGACCGCACTCCCCTTGATTACAGCATATATATTATCCTTATCTTCAAGAGCCCTGGACCATGGTTTCAATATCAATACTCCAACCCCTTCCCCCCGCACATAACCATCAGCTCGGGAATCAAAAACCTTACACTTGCCATCCGCAGCCAGCATCCCTGCCCGGGCGAACTCTTCAGTCACCGCCGGCAGCAGAATTAAATTAACCCCGCCGGCTACCGCAAGAGTAGATTCTCCGGCAAGCAAGCTCCGGCAGGCATAATGAACAGCAACCAGGGAAGAAGAACAGGCCGTATCGACAGTCAAGCTTGGCCCCTTGAAATTATAATGGTAAGAAACACGGTTGGATACGATGCTGGAGGAATTTCCGGTAATAGAATAAATATCAAAATTATTTTTTTCAAAACCGCTCCAGCGCAGCATTCCGTAATCATTGGCAGAAGACCCTATAAAAACGCCCGTACTGGTTCCAAACATGTTTTCCCAGGCCATTCCTGCATCCTCCAGGGCTTCAAAAACCACCTCCAGCAAAATACGTTGCTGTGGATCCATGGCTTCCGCTTCCCGGCGAGATATTCCAAAAAACCGGTAGTCAAAATACTCAATTTCTCTTAAATAACCTCCCCGGTGTTGATCTTTTAGGCTGTATTCATTTTCTCCCCCCCTACGGTAAGCGGTAATCAAACTTTTTCTCTCTTCCGGAAGCGGAGTAACCGCATCAACCCCGTCCCGGAGTAAATTCCAGAATTCCTCCGGACCATTAGCTCCGGGAAAACGAACTCCTATACCAATAATGGCCACATCATCTTTTCTCGCCTGGGTCAAATCCTCGTTTTTCCCGGAGCACCCGACGGATTCCATCTCTTCCCCGCCAAGGTACTGCGACAACTCTGCAATAGAGGGGTAATCCCAAAAAATGGTGGGAGGCAACTCACAACCCAGCCATTCTGAAAGTTCCCCCGATAACATAACCGCTTCATTGGAATCCAGGCCCATGTTTACAAAAGCTTCCCTGGTATTAACCTGTGCAGTTGACAAATGCATTCTTTCGGCAATCTGCTTAACCAGCCAGGTTTCCACTTCTTCTTTGCTTTTTTTGAAATTCAAGTTCTCCATAATAATTACTCGCCCCACAATTCTAAATTTGTTTCAAGGTACCTTTTTTTGTTTAAGCCACGCTGAATCTTGCCGCTCGAAGTTACCGAAATTGTTTTTGGTTTGATAATTTTCATATCAAAAACATGCAGCTGGAATTGTTCTGCTACGGCTTTTCTTACAGCTACAGCAATTTCTTCCCGTATATTCACCAGTTCCTCCGTACTCTTTTCTTTTGTAGCTGCTTCCAGGTGCTTATGCACTTCAGCCACAATTACCAGTTTTTCCTCATTGTCTGCCTCAATAGAAAATGCTGCACAACAACCGGGGCGCAAATCCTGGTGGCTTTCGGTTACAGTTTCTTCAATATCTTGAGGATAATAATTTCTTCCCCGGATAATGATCAAATCTTTTAACCGCCCGGTAATATAAAGCTCACCTTTTTTAAAGTACCCCAGATCCCCGGTTCTAAGAAAAGGCCCCTCACCGGTATCTTTTATATATGCATTAAACGTATGTTCCGTCAATTCCCCTTTATTCCAGTATCCCTGGGCCACGCTTGAACCGGATATCCATACTTCTCCTACGGTTTCTGGAGCGCAATTAACCATAGTTTCAGGATCAACTATCCTGACCATACACTCCGGCGGGGGTTCACCCAGGGAAACAATTTCTTTTGATCCAGGGTCCCCCTTTTCAGCCTCCACGATACGACCGTGTTTTAACTCTTCCACATCAATAACCTCGTAAATACGGGAATTTTTGCTGTTCCCCCCCGTTACAAAAAGTGTAGCTTCCGCCAGGCCATAAACGGGAGAAAAAGCCTCTTTACTGAAACCGTTCTCTTTAAATTCCTGGTAAAACCGTTGCATGGTTTCATTGGAAACAGGTTCCGCACCGTTAAAAGCAACCCTCCAGGAACTCAAGTCAAGGATTTCTTTATCTTTTTCCGTAACCTTGCGCCTACACATTTCGTATGCAAAATTGGGGCCTCCGCTGGTAGTGGCGTTATAACGCGATATTGCCCTTAACCAGCGCATGGGTTTCTGTAAAAAATCTAACGTAGACATCATGATGCAAACACCGCCTACATAAACAGTTTGCAAAACATTTCCAATTAACCCCATGTCATGATAAAGGGGAAGCCAACCCACACCAATATCCTCTTCCGTCAGTCCAAAATACCGGTTACTCATCATTTCATTATGTAATATATTTTCATGGCTAACCATGACTCCTTTTGGGGCACTGGTTGACCCGGAGGTATATTGTAAAAAAGCCAGGTCATCCCTGTTTATTGATATTTCTTCCCAGAGGCCGGCATCATCATCCGAAATTTCATCGGTTGCAAAAACCTGTATACCCTGTATCTGTAACAGAGCATCTATTTCTTGCCGGTATGATTCTACTATCCATGAAGTAGTTAAAATTAACGCAGGCTCAGCATCTTCCAGGATTGAAAGCACCCTGTTTATATTATTGCTTACTCCCGGGGGATAAGCAGGAACCGCAATAACTCCTGCATATAAACACCCTAAAAAAGCTACAATAAAATCAAGGGAAACCGGGGGATAAAACATGACAGCCCTTTCACCCCTGATTTGCATGCTTTGAAGATGTGCCGCTACCGCTTTTGCTTTTTTATCAAGCTCTTCATAGGTTAAAACATGGTTTTCGGTCTCGCCGTTTTCAAGAAAAGTATAAACCCTGCGTTCCGGATGAATCCTGCTCCTGGATTGCAATAAATCTACAATGGTAGATTTTTCAGTAATAAAATTATTTAAAATCCCACTCCTTGTCATATTTTTCCTCCTTGTTTTTAGGTAATATAAAACTCCTGCCAGTGCAGAAGTACAGGCCTGAAATTATTTAGGTTATTTTGGGTTAAATCCAGATTTATGTGTATGATCCCTGCCAACAGCCCGGGTTGCTGACGGACACCCTGTAACCTGACATATTCATGAATATTTTATGAATTTTTACTACATGTATATAATATCAAATACTTGTCACACCTGAGTCACAAAAGCACAAAAATTACTTCTCAAAAATAATTTAAACTATTTTTATAAATTTAATATTATACATATGTCAGGTTCTGTTCATAACCGGCGTATTAAGCAAAAAAGAAGGAACATATTTGGAGACAAACCATGTGCATGTGGAGACAAAACATGTGCATGTGGAGACAAAACATTTGTATATTGTGTATATTGCAGGAGGTTTATAATAATTTGTAGAGGTTAAGGGGCCAGGTTGCCTGGTAAAATGATGAATATTGTACAGCTGTTAAAAAACAACAGGCGAAAAAGTTTATTTTTAGCAACTGTAGTGCATCTCCAGGATGCGGTCTACCCGAAAATTCCGGAATTCTTTTCTATTAAAACAGTACGCTTCCAGGCCGGTAAATCTCCTCCCCCGGTAGTGCATCTCCCCTACTCTTTCGGGCTTAATTTCCCGCCGGGTTTTTTCGTCCCTGTTTTTCAGGTAAGTGATCTGCAAGCAGGCGTCGTTCTCTATGGCTTCTTCAATGAGGCGGATTTTCTGCTCCAGGGGCATTTGCTTTTCAGAGCGCTGGTACTGGTGATTGGTGATAAAACGCATCACCCTCCAGTCAGCCCATATATCTTTTTCCCTTACGGCTCGCTTCAAGAAAACTCCTTCCAGGCTGCGGCAGCGGGACAGGGCTACGTAAAACTGCCCGGAGGCAAACACACCCTTACCCAGATCAATTACCACGCGGTCAAAGGTTTTCCCCTGGCTTTTATGTATGGTTATTGCCCAGGCAAGTTTTACCGGAAACTGCTTGAATGTTCCTACAGCCTCCGAATCCACAGATTCTTCCTCTTCGTTCCAGTAAAAACGAGTTATTTCCCATTTGTTCGGCCTTACTTCTTCCAGGTTGCCGTTTTCCAGGGTTACCTCCAGGCAGTCATCCTTGATGCGGTCAACTGTGCCAACCGTCCCATTGATCCAGCGGCCTTCCGCATCGTTGTTTAAGAGCATTACCCGGGCTCCCTCTTTTAGCTGCAGCACTTCATCAGCCGGGTAGTGCTTTTTGTCCACCTCGCCCTTGACTAAGGCCTCAAAATGGTGCAGTGCCCCCGGCAGCTTCTTTAGCTCTCTCTCATTTCTATCCACCGCCATGGCGTTGGTGGTGGTCAGGTAAATTACATCTTCCGGCAACTGCTCTTCACTTTCAAGAACCCGGCAATTAAGGGCCCGGATATCTTCCTCGATTATGTTTTTATTGCGGATTTTATTCAGCAGCTCTATAAAGGTTTTATCGGACTGGCGGTAAATTTTCTCCAACTCCAGGTATTCAATTTCCATTTCTTTAAAAGCCCGGGAAGCAAAAAAATACTCGCTCTCATAAAACTCCCGAAAAATTTTCCGCTCCTGGCCCACGACTACCGGCGGGATCTGGTAAAGGTCGCCTACGAAAATCATCTGAATGCCCCCGAAAGGCAGTCCGGGTGCCTTGCCGTTTATCCTCAAGAACTCGTCTATGCAGTCCAGGAGATCGGCCCGCACCATGGAAATTTCGTCAATTACAATTGCATCAAGCTTCTGGTATATGGGATCATCTTTTTTGCGGGCGTTTTTCCTTACTTTTTGCACGGTTATATCCGGTTTAAAGCCAAAAAAAGAGTGTATAGTCTGGCCCGCAATATTTACAGCCGCGACACCGGTAGGAGCCAACACCACAATCTGCTTTTCCGTTTGGCAGCGGAAATATTCCAGCAGTGTGGATTTTCCAGTTCCCGCCCTGCCAGTAACAAATACGTTTTTCTCGCTATTTTCCATCAAGTCAAGCGCTTTTTCAAACTGCGGGTTCATTTCAATATTCTCAATCATCAGGTAGCACTACTCCCATAATTTACTTATTTATAATAATATCAATTTTACAAAAAAGGCCTCGACTAAGTAAGATAAAAACGGGTTAAATACCAGTTCACCATAAGAACCAAAACGTAAATCCTTTCATAGCCGGGAAGCTACTTCTACATTTTATCCATCATAAGAAATTATTTAAAGGCCTTATGAAAGATTTGTCATCTTTTATAGGTAGACGGTCCCATTTTATCTTCTCGCCGCCAAAAATCGGTTATTTCAACCTTTGTTTTCTTTCCTTTTTTCTTTCTTTAACTTTTGAAACGCTGCTTCTACTTTTCTCTTGTTTGTTTCCGTATTTTTCTGCATGAATTCTTCCTGTATTTCACACAGGGTTTCGTAAAGCTCTGTGGGATCAAATTTATACTTATCCTTCGAAGTTTCTGATATGCCCAAACCTTGCAAAACAAGTTTCAGTATCCGGTGGCCCTTGTTCTGCCCTGCAAAAGAAAGTTCGCCCGATTCAATGCGGGCTACCAGCGTCTGTGAAACTCCCGCCGCCTGGGCCATCTGGCGTTGGGTCACTTCCGCGGCCTCCCTGATTAACTGCAGGGGACTGCGTAAATTGCCCTCTTCAAGGCAGGCCCTGTCTACCCTGCGCATAAAAAGGTCAAAATCGTTTTTTTCCTCCAGTATTTCCACCCCAACCAGTTTTTCCAAGGCCAGGCTTAACTGCTCCAAAACCCGTTCCTGTATCGAAGTCTCCTGTTTTTTTGTACATTGCATCTGCTGTTTAATAAGCTCTTCTTCAGGTATGCCGCTGTATTCCGACAATTTTTTAAATACTTTCCTGGTCTTGTTTTGGGTTTCCGCATCATCATCGTTTATATTAATAACATTCATCTCCAGATTGGCTATCAGGGCATGGTGGACACCCAGTGCATCAGCAAGCTCTCTCTGGCTTACCCCAATCTGCTCCCTCAACTCCCTTACCGGGCTTACTCTTTCATTCGCCATATTTCTCCTCCTTTCTACCATGTTTGATTATTATTTTATCAGATGCATATTATTATGTCAAATTTTATTCATATTTTGATGTTGATGTTGATTACTATTTCCCGAGAAATAATAATCAATTCTTTCCCCCTCCTCCTCCCCCAAAACGTTCTACTCAAATTTTTGCTCTAAACGGCGGTGATTATTTTTCCGGAGCCTGCATTCTTGTTTTTTGGGGGGCCATAATTTCCAGCACCTTCTCTCCTCCCGCACTTTTTTATGTAATTTTTCGCCTCCACCTGTTATTCCCCCAGGTTATAGCAAGTGTATATCTCCGGCTACATTCAAAAAACTCTACCTTATCTACCTTTCTACCTTGCACAGTTAAAATTTTGCGTTTAAAATAATATTAGTAACGCACATTTTTTGTTGTGTATTTCCATACAGTTTTACAGTTATATCCCAGATAAAACCAGGAAGGAGGTCATAGAATATATGAGTATAGACAGGCAGACTAATAGCCGAGAAATATCGCAAAAAAGAGCCAAGGAACTTAAAGGGCGTATTGCTGACTACCTGGATGCCGCCCGGGAGATACCTACCGGTTTTCGTGAATGGGAGCGGATCAAGGAAAACCAGGAAAAAATTATGGAGGTGCTTGGAGCCACTTCTGATGATTGGTACAGCTGGAAGTGGCAGCTGCGCAACCGTGTTAATGACGCAGAAAAACTAAGTAAACTGATTAACCTTTCTTCATCGGAATACGAGGAAATTAGCACTACCGGTTCCCGTTTCCGTTGGGCTATCTCTCCTTACTATTTAAGTCTTATCAACCCGGATAACCTGGTAGACCCGGTTCGCCTGCAGTGCATACCTACTATACAGGAATATTACGACACTCAAGGCGATCAGGATCCCATGGATGAAGAACACACTTCCCCGGCTCCGGCGATAACCAGGCGCTATCCGGACCGACTGATAATAAACATTACCAACCAGTGCGCCATGTATTGCCGGCACTGCCAGCGGCGCCGCAACATTGGAGAAGTAGACTACCATGCCCCCCGGGAAGACGTGGAAAAAGCCCTGGAGTACATCCAAAACAATCCGGAAATAAGAGATGTACTTATAACCGGCGGGGACGCTTTTATGCTGGAAAACAAAACTATAGACTGGGTTTTAACCGAACTTGACCGGATTCCTCACGTAGAAATCAAGCGCTTAGGCACACGCACCCCGGTAACCATGCCCTACCGGGTTGATGACGAGCTGGTGGAAATACTGTCCCGCCATCTTCCGGTGTATGTAAATACCCACTTTAATCACCCGCTGGAAGTAACACCGGATGCCAGGGAAGCCTGTCTTAAACTGGCCGGGGCCGGGGTAGCATTGGGCAACCAGGCGGTATTGCTGCACCGGGTTAACAGCAATCCCCATGTTATGAAAAAGCTTAACCACGAGCTTTTAAAAATCATGGTTCGTCCTTATTACATTTTTCACGCCAAAGAGGTTAGAGGAACTTCTCACTTTAGAACCCGTGTGGAAGAAGGGATGGAAATTATGGAACACCTGAGGGGCTATACTTCGGGCCTGGCTATTCCCACCTATCTGGTAAACGCTCCAAAGGGCCACGGGAAAACACCCATGTTGCCGGAATACCTGATTGGTATGGGGCGGAACAAGATAACCATAAGAACCTGGGAAAACAAAGTATTTGATTACGAAAACCTGGAACCCGGGGGAGGCTACGAGTAACCTTCGTGGCTTCTAGTTTTTCAGGGGTTTTCTCCTGGATCAAGTATCAGGAGATGCTTTATTAGAAGTTTTAAATAAAAAGTAAAAAGTAGTAGGAAGTACCTCCTACCGTATTGTTTGTTTGTGTATTTATTTTAAAGGTGGAAGAACCAAGTGAATATTCTGCTGGTGGATAAAAACCACAAGGTTTACGAACAAATTAATAAAATCCTGCTGGACCATGACCTGGACGATAATTACTGCCTCAGGCAAGCTGTAAACCAGGAAAAAGCGTTCTATTACCTGGAAAGCGAAAATATAGATATTATTATTTTTTATGCAGATCCTGACAATTCAAGCAAACTGGAGCTGCTAAAAAAAATTAAAGACATGGTATTTGAAGCTCCGGTAATTTTGATCTTAGAGCAGAAAAATAAAGAAATCCTGCATGAGGCTTACCTCTGGGATATTTACGATTACCTTCTTTTACCCCTGGAGGATATTGACTTTCTGCTGCACCTGCAAAACGCTTCCAGCATGGTAGTCTCGTTAAACGAGCGTAAAAAAGCAGAAGATTTCCTGCAGAAAAACATTGAACAGCTATCTATAACCCTGCACTCTATTGGAGATGGAGTGATCGTTACCGATAACCACGGATACGTTACTTTATTAAACCAGCAGGCGGAAAATCTCACCGGATGGTCTTTCCGGGAAGCAGTTGATAGACCGCTGGACAAGATTTTTCGTATAACATGTGCACAATCCGGGGAAACACTTACCAGTCCGGTGCAGAAAGTTTTGGAAACCGGGGAAATTGTTTATTTATCCCAGGGCACTACCCTGATTTCCCGGGAAGGAACCAGGCGTATTATTTCCGACAGCGCATCTCCCATTCGCAGCCACGAAGGAGCGTTAACCGGCGTGGTTATGGTATTTTCCGATATAACCGAACAGTACCAGGCCCGCAGTGAATTGAGGGAAAGCGAAGAAAAATTCAGGACCCTGGCGGAAAACTCTCCCTTCGCCATAATGATATACCAGGAAGACCAGTGGGTTTACGCAAATCCCGCGGCAGAAGATATCTGCGGTTATTCGCAGGAAGAGCTGCTGCAATTGAATTTTTGGGACATAGTTCACCCCGAATTCAGGGAACTAATCCGGGAAAGGGGCAGGAAAAGGCAAGCCGGAGAGCCCGCCCCCTCTCCTTATGATTTTAAAATTATTAGTAAAACCGGGGAAGAAAAGTGGGTATCGCTATCCGGAGCTTCTACTATTTACCGGGGTAAGCCGGCGGGCTTTATTATGGTTATAGATATTACCGACCGCAAACGTGCCGAGGAAGCCCTGCAAGAATCGGAAGAAAGACACCGGGAAATTTTATCTACCATGGAAGACGGCTACTACGAAGTTAATCTTGCCGGCGTGGTTACCGATTGCAACAGGGCCGCCGCCAAAATGATGGGTTTCTGCCCGGATGAATTAATAGGGTTTGATTTTAAAGATTTAAGCACCGACCCGGAAGACGTCTACCGCAAATTTAACCAGGTTTACCTTACCGGCACCCCAAGCCACAACGTAGGGCTGGATCTGATCCGTAAAGACGGCTCGGTGCGCTACGGCGAGTTTTCCATTACCCCTACGCGTGATGAAAAAGGCAATATTACCGGTTTCCGGGGCGTAGGGCGAGACCTGACGGAACGCAAGCGCTACGAAGAACAATTGAAATACCTGAGTTTCCACGACCAGCTTACCGGCCTTTATAACCGCGCTTATTTTGAAAATGAATTAAAAAGGCTGGAACAAAGCCGTGAATATCCCATTACCATTATTTCCGCCGACCTGGATGGCCTGAAACTGGTTAACGATACCATGGGGCATGAAAAAGGTGATGATCTGCTGGTATCCTGTGCCCAAGTGCTAAAAGATTCTATGCGCAGCTCTGATATACTGGCACGGGTTGGCGGCGATGAGTTTGCCGCTATACTACCCCGTACAGAAGAAAAAGTGGGTGAAAAAATTGTGAGCAGGATCCGCCAGCACATGGAAAATTACAACCGGGAACACCAGCAACTTCCCCTTAACCTGTCCCTGGGAATAGCCTGCGCCAGGCAAGAAAACTGCCTGCTACAGGAAACATTCAAGGAAGCTGACGATGCCATGTACCGCGATAAGCTCCATAAAGGAGCCGGGGCAAGGTCACAGATAATTAACTCCCTCTTAACTACCCTGGGGGAAAGGGATTTTATTACTGAAGGCCACCTGCGCAGGATGGAAGAACTTTGCCTTAAAACAGGGGAAAAAATTAAACTTTCCCAGAAGCAGCTCGCCGACCTTGGACTCCTGGCCCGGGTTCATGACCTCGGCAAAGTAGGAATCCCGGACAATATACTTTTTAAGCCGGGAGCCCTTACTGAAGAAGAATGGAAAACCATGAGCAAACACCCGGAAAAAGGTTACCGTATTGCTATTTCCTCCAGCGACCTGGCCGGCATTGCCAACCTGATTTTAAGGCACCACGAAAGGTGGGACGGTAACGGTTACCCGCTGGGCATAAAAAACGAAGAGATACCCATAGAATGCCGTATCCTGTCTATAGTGGATGCCTACGACGCCATGACCAGCGACCGCCCCTACCGCCGGGCTTTAAGCCATAAAAAAGCCCTGGAAGAGCTCAGGCGCTGCGCGGGAAGCCAGTTCGATCCCTGGCTGGTAGAAGTTTTTATCGAAATCATTGAAAATGAGGGAAAAGAAAAAGAAGAAGATAAAGAAAAAGACTAAGCCTGGCTTACTTCCAGGCCCACTTGACCTTCCGCCTGAATTAACCCGCACGCTATCTATCCCCGGGAGGCAGCGCACTCCCGGCACAAGCCCTTTATATAGTATTCCTGCTCCTGGATTACGTATCCCTTTTCCAGGCGGCGGGAAAAACCGGGCATTTTTATATCCCGCAAACATTCCGCAGCTCCACAGGAATTGCAAATAAAATGAGGGTGACAGTGCCCCCTGCTCCCGCATCCGCACAGGGCAAATCTCCATACCCGGTCTCCTGTTTCCACCCGGTGTACCAGGCCGGCCTTTAAAAAAGCTTCCAGCGAGCGGTATACGTTAGCATAATTCAACTCTACCCCGGCGGGAAGCCTTTCCGATATTTCCTGCTGAGTAAGGGGCCGGGAAGCTTCATGCAGAATATTTATAATAGCTTTTCTACCGCTTGTCCTTTTAAGGCCCGCTTCTTTAAGCATATTTCCCGCTATATCTTTTTTCATTTTTATCACCATTTCTAACCGGTGCTTACCGCATATCTTTACTTAAATATGATTGTACCACTGTCTTAGCCAGAAGCAAACCGCCTGAATACATAGTTTTTCACCTGTTTATAAAACAGGGAAATAAAAAATATTACCGTTGCACAAAGCACTATAGCAGCACCGGAAGGAATATCACAATATAAGGTAAACAAAAGGCCGGATACTCCGCTGAACAGGCCTACTACTACAGAAATGGCCAGCATTCCCTTGTAATTTTGGCTAAACCGGTATCCCGCCGCCGCCGGTATTACCAGCAGTGCCGAAGACAGAACCACCCCTACCACCATTACCGAAGCCAACACACTCAAGGCCAGCGCCACCATCAGGCCCAAATAAATTTGTTTCACCGGCAGCCCGTTGGCCCTGGCCAGCTCTTCATCAAAAGATACGGCCAGCAGTTCTTTAAAAAAGAAGACAATAAACAACAATACCCCTGTCATAACCCCACCCAGAAAGTAAAGGTCGTTGTAGGAAACTGTTAGTACGTTCCCAAAGAGCAAGCTAAAAAGCTCGGGGTAGTAACCTTCTTTCAAGCTTATCAGGGTAACTCCCAGCGCCATCCCTCCGGCAAAAAAAACACCTGTAACCGTGTCCGCCTGCATTTTTCCCTGCTTGGTTATATACCCCACCAGCAGGGATACTACCACGGCAAAAACGCCGCCGGTGTACAGGGGATTAACCCCGGCCAGGGCTCCCATGGCCAACCCGCCCAACATGGAATGGGAAACCCCGGCCCCCATAAAAGACAGCCGGTTGGAAACTACAAAAAAAGAAAGTATCGAGCACAGCAGCCCGGCCATAACTGCGGCCATAAGCGCTCTCTGCATAAAACCGTAAAGCATGAATTCCTCCAAGACAATCACTTTACTCGTCTCCTTTCCATAACACTGTATCCAGCCAGCATTCCCAACTCACAGCTATACGCTTCCCCAAGGCGCGGGCTTTGTAATACCTCTGAAGGTCTGCCATGTAAATGCATGGTACGGTTAATACAGTAAAGCCATTCCATGTGGGTGGCTACAGCAGCCAGGTCGTGAGATACCATTACTACTGTTAAGCCCCGCTCTTCCTGAAGTTTTTTCAGCAAGTCCATAAAACGGTGCCGGGTAGGAAGATCCAGGCCAGTATTTGGCTCATCTAAAAGCAATAGTCCCGGTCCCCTGGAAAGTGCTCTGGCCAGGAAAACCCGCCGTTTCTGTCCTGCGGATAGACAGTGAAAAGGCTGATTCCGGTGTTCATCCATTTCCACCTCCTTCAGGCTTTCCCTGGCTTTGCTGCGGTAAGCAAGCCTCCAGGGTCTTCCCATTAGCCGGGGAGTAAAAAGTCCCATGGACACCACATCTAAAACAGAAAGTTGAATCTCGGGTGAAACATCGAGGCATTGCGGCATATATCCCACTTTATCCCTTTTATTACCCATCCTGCAGGGATTGCTTCCATATATTTCTATAGCACCTCCATCCGGGCGAAGCATGCCCAGTAAAAGGCGTAGCAAAGTAGTTTTGCCCGCCCCGTTAGGTCCAATAATTCCCGCCGCTTCCCCGGCATTTACTTTCATGCTGATATTTTCTAGTATAGCCTTGCCCTCCAGGCTAACCGACACCTCGCTGGTATAAACTACTGTTTTTTCCCCTTCCTTCATGGAATCCCCTCCAGCTCAAGTAAAACAATCTCATTCCAGAGCTTTTTCAAACAACTCCGTGTTGTAACGCATTAACTCCAGGTAGCCGTCTCTACCGGGAACTTTTTCCCCGCCAAGGGGATCCAGGATTAAAACCTCCCCATCAATCTCTTCTGCAATTATTTCTGCATTCTGCTTTCTCAACTGGGGCTCGGCAAATATTACCTCGATATCGTATTCTTCCGAGAGCTGCACCAGCTCGCGTAACCACATGCCGGAGGGTTCGTCTCCGGGAAACTCTTCTACCGCCGCCACCTCTTCCAGCCCGTAACGTTCCGCATAATAGTTCCAGGCAGAATGATAAGAAATAAATCCGCTTCGGGTAAAACCGGTAGCCGTTTCTTTAATCTCTTCATCAAGTTCTGCTAACTTTCGCTGAAATTCTTCCAGGTTATTATTAAAATAATCTTCCTTCTCCGGGGATACCCGGGAAAGGTTTTCCTTCACCAGTGGTGATATTATTTCCTTTACCTTTATTGGATCCAGCCAAACATGGGGGTCGCGGGGGCCATGGCAGTGGTTGTGATCGTGGCTTTTTTTATAACTTTGTTTTTCCCGGTCCCGCTCTAAATGCAGGTGTTCATAATCCAGTAACTGCTCCCCTTTTAAATGCTCCATCACTTCAATTTCAACAGCTTCTTCCTCCCCGGCCAGGCCTAATACCCAATCATCCAGGCCACCTCCTATGTAAAACAATAATTCGGCCCGGGCCACATCGCGAGCCTGGCCGGGAGTGGGCTCAAAGGTATGTGGGCTGTCTCCCGCAGAAAGTAGACATTTAACCTCTACTTTTTCTCCTCCTACTCTGCATACAATATCGGCAAGAGGAAAAATAGTGGTAACCACTTTTATTTTCCCCGGTTTTCCATCCTGTTTCTGTTCCTCCATGGCGCAACCGGAAACTATAATAACAGAAGCCAAAAAAGCTACCAGCACACCTTCCAGGGCTTTTCGCAGTAAAAAACATGGCTTCACCAGCATTACCCCCTTTAATTTACAGGCAGCAGTAAACGCAACTCATTTGCATTTGTAATATATATTACCTCTATCTTTTTTTTATGTCAATTAAATTAGCGCTACCCAAGCCAGATGCAAGATGGAGGGGGTAGGAAGATGTCGAAGCACCAGTGTGGGTGCTACTTGAGCCGGGGTAAAGTTATTACCTTTGGGTTATTTTTATGTCAGCAGAAAACATTCCCTGTGGTGCAGCAAGCAAAAGGGGTGTGTTTATACCGTCAGCGAGCATTGATTTGCTATATCAAACAAGCGCAGCGGCTAAAGATAAGCCGCTGCGCTTGTTTGATTGTCTCAATTGTTAAAGAAACCTGCTGCCAAACCAGCAGTATTTGTCCCGGTTATCAATTTCCAGAAAGCCCGATTTCCACCTGCTCGCTAACCGCTTCCGTTCCACCCAGGATACGTATCTCGTTAATATTATTTAACCGGATAAAATCGGCAACTTCCGGGGGAACCCTGTCATCAACCATCAATATACACGCGTTTTCTTCAGCTGCCATTACCCCTCCGGCCAGCGCATCAGGAAATTCTTCACCCGTGGCTATAAAAGCCTTCTCCGGGGTAGAAAGCCCTTCTTGAGTTTGCACAAACTCTTCTACAAATTCTACCGAATTGGTATAATGATGAGGATTGTTTATGGACTTAGCTTCAAACTCCAGAACTTCTTCAACCGGTCCTACCGCCTCACCCAGTACTACCGGGTTTTCAGTCCCTTGAAGCACAGGAAGTACTTCCTCCGGAACTTCGTTTGTCCTGCTTAATATAATCGATCTGTTTGCCTGTGCCGCATAAGGCGAAGCAATCAGGGCATCCCTGAAATCGGTGCCTTCCACTACCACAGGTTGTCTCAAATCGTCGAATTCTTCGTCAATCAACCTGGAAGTATGGTACCGGTTTTCCCCTCCTATGCGGTCCAATTCCAGCCCCATGTTGGCAAGCTCTTGTTCCACGCTTTCTGTAATAGCCGCTGTACCCCCCAGTATTATCGCATGTTCAGCCTCCAGTCTTTCTATTTCTTCTACTGTTACCTCCATCAACTGGTCGCTGCGGGTAAGCAAAATAGGAGCGTTGTATTCATACGCCAGGGGAACTCCGGATATAGCGTCAGGAAAATCGTCCCCCCGGGCTATCACTGCAGACTGAGCGGATTCCTTGCTTTCCTTGCTTATTTCAACAGCAGTCTCGTAGCGGTCCT
>PWGO01000055.1 GCA_003554525.1 Syntrophomonadaceae bacterium
AGGTGAGAAATATAAAGACCATCCATTCAAGAAGTCAGAGGTAAGAGGTAAGAGGTAAGAGGTAAGAGGTAAGAGGTCAGAAAGCAACGAGCTTTGCCTTGTGGTGCAGTAAGCAAAAGGGTTGTGTTTATACCGGCAGCGAGCATTGATTTGCTATATCAAACGCGCGCAGCGGCTGAAGATAAGCCGTGGCAACTGTTTGAGCAGGCTTTAGCCTGCGAGTTTTGCCGCGGCCTGAAGCCGCGAGCACGGAACATTTTATGCGCAAAGCAGCGAGTGAAGGTATAACACAGACCCGAGGCGCCCCTGGTGCTTATTAGAGGTTAGTGTTAGAAAAGAAAAGATGTCCTTCAAAAAGTAAGACGCTAGATGCAAGATATAGGAGGAAGATTTCCTCCAGGTTTTATTTCCCTGCTTTCTTGACTTCTCCCGCGTATTTGTAGGATAATTAATTGAAATTTACTTGTAACCGTGTTAGATTAAATACAGCATAAAAATTAATACGTGGGAGTGTGGTCCTGGTTGAGCAGTTTTCCTGAAGAGGATAACAGTGGCATTTATATTGAAAGGGTAGATCTCGGCTCCATAGGTGAGGAGACAGGGATAGAAAAGGGAGACATGTTGCTGGACATAAATGGAAAGCTACCCCGGGATATAATTGATTACCGGTGGGCTGCGGCTGATGAAGAAATTAAATTAAAAATACTTAAAAAAAACGGCCATCTGTGGGAAATAGACATCGAAAAAGACTGCAGTGAAGAGCTGGGCCTTTGTTTCAGGCCTCCCCATATAAAAGAAGTGCAAAGGTGTTCCAATAACTGTATATTTTGTTTTATTGATCAAAACCCGCCGGGTATGAGGGACAGTATTTATTTTAAAGACGACGATTATCTGCTTTCTTTTCTGGAAGGTCATTATATTACTTTGACTTCCACTACGGACAAAGAGCTGGAAAGAATTGCCCGGGAAAGGATTTCTCCGCTTTATATATCCATTCATACTACCAACCCTTCTCTACGCCAGAAGATGATGCGCAGCAAAAATGCGGGAAATATACTTTCACGGCTAGAGTACCTGGCTCTTAGCGGTATTATATTGCACGGACAGGTGGTGCTTTGCCCGGGCTGGAATGATGGAAGCGAGCTGGAGCGAACCCTGCGTGAGCTGGCCGAACTGGGTCCCCAAATCCAGAGCGTCTCGGTAGTTCCGGTAGGAATCACCCGGCACCGCGCGGGGCTGAATACATTACAGCCCGTAGATGAAAGTACCGCTGCCAGAGTGTTGGATACAGTCCACGGTTACCAGGAAGCGATGTTGGCCCGGAGGGGAAGCCGCGTTTTTTTTGCCGCTGATGAATTTTACCTTAAAGCGGGATACTCTCTACCCCGTGAGGAAGATTACGAGAATTATCCCCAGCTTTCCAACGGTGTGGGATTGCTGCGGTTAAAATGGGAAGAATACAAGAACTGGGAGCCTTTCGCAGAGTTGGACAGGTTTGAGGCACCCCTGGAAATAACCCTGGTAACCGGCAGGGCTGCAGAGGACATTTTTAGAGAAGTTGCGGCAAAACTGGAGGGAGCTGTGGAGAACCTGGCTGTTAATTTAGAAGTGGTGGACAGTATTTTTTACGGTCCCCTGGTTAACGTGGCCGGGTTGTTAACGGGCCTGGACCTGGAGTATGGGCTGTCCGGGAAAAAACTTGGAGACGCGGTTATTTTTCCCCGGGTAATGCTCCGGGAAATGACGGAAAGCTTTTTGGACAACCGAACCCCGGCTGATGCTGCAGTACCGTTACGCGCTCCCCTGTTTCCGGCAGCGGACTTGCAAGAAGTGGAAGAAATAATTTTCCAGGAAGCTAAAAGTAAAAAACAGGGGATAAAGTAAGAGTGACAGCTCCAGGGCTAGTAGAAGAAAATGCAGTATCTGCTTATTAGAAACGGGGAGATTATTCATGACTGAACCGGTAGTAGCTATAGTAGGCCGTCCTAACGTGGGAAAATCAACTCTTTTTAACCGCTTGGTGGAAAAACGACAGGCTATTGTGGACCGGACCTCCGGGGTTACCCGGGATCGGGTATATGGGAAAGTGGAGTGGTCGGGCCGTGAATTTACAGTTATAGATACCGGGGGTTTAACTTTTTCAAAGGAATATACTCTTCAGCAGCAGGTAAGGGAGCAGGTGGAGGTAGCCGTAAAAGAAGCTAACCTGGTCCTGTTTGTAGTTGATGCAGTGCAACAAGTTACTTCCCTGGACAGTGAAGTAGCGGCTTACCTGCGCAGGTACAATAAAAAGGTGCTCCTGGTGGCAAACAAGGTAGATCCCGCGGGCCGGGAGGAAGACAGTTATATTTTTTACCAGCTGGGGATGGGAGATCCCCTTCCTGTTTCGGCGACCCACGGCCTGGGCATCGGAGATCTGCTGGATAAAATTATAGAAGAACTCCCCCCCGGAAAAGAGGAAAACGCCCACGGGGATCCTGTAAAAGTTGCAGTGGTAGGAAAACCTAATGCAGGTAAATCCATGCTGATAAACCGGCTGGTAGAGCAGGAACGGTCAATAGTAAACGAGGTGCCGGGAACTACCAGGGATAACGTGGATGTCCTTCTGCAGTCGGGGGATTGCCGCCTGCTTCTGGTGGATACCGCCGGCATCAGGAAGAAAAGCAAGGTTAAAGAGTCTGTGGAATACTACAGTGTTAACCGTTCTTTAAAAGCCATAGATCGCTCGGATGTAGTTTTACTGGTAGTAGACGGTACCGGGGAAATCACGGAACAGGACAAAAAAATTGCGGGCTATATAAATGATTCCGGCAGGGGTATTATTATTACCGTTAACAAGTGGGACCTGGTGAAAGAAAAAGGTGCAAACATTGACCGCTTCAAAAGTGAAGTTTTACAGGACCTGTCTTTTATTTCTTTTGCCCCGGTGGTTATAATTTCTGCCTTAACCGGGTGGAGGGTTAACCGGCTGATTGATAGAATAAAACTGGTAGAAGAAGAACACGCCAAAAGAATAAGCACCCCGGTTTTAAACGAGCTGCTCCAGGACGCGGTGCTGGTAAACCCGCCGCCCTCCCGGAAAGGGAGCAGGGCCAGGTTTTATTTTGTGACTCAGCCGGATATAAAACCGCCCGGTTTTGTGTTTTTTGTAAACGATCCCGGGCTGGTGCATTTTTCTTACCTGCGTTACCTGGAAAACCGGTTAAGGGAAGCTTTTGGTTTTGAAGGAGTGCCAATAAGAATAAAGTTAAAGCCCAGGGGCTAACGGAATACTAAAGCCCCGGTACGTTAGCATATTGAATGGGGAGGGGTGAACAATGAATGAAATGGAGTACCTGCTGTTGGTTCTGGCATACCTGTTGGGCTCGGTTCCCTTTGGGCTGTTGACAGGCAGACTGGCAAAAAAAGTAGATATAAGGGAACATGGAAGTAAAAACGTGGGAGCCACAAACGTAATGCGTATTGTAGGACCTGCTGCTGCCGTACTGGTGCTTTTACTGGATGTGGGGAAAGGTGTTCTGGCCGTAAGGGTGCCGGTAATGCTGGAAGCAACTCCAGAAATAACTGTAGTTACCGGTGTGCTGGTGGTACTGGGGCACTGTTTCCCTGTTTTCCTGAGTTTCAAAGGGGGTAAGGGCGTGGCTACCGGTCTGGGCGTCATGTTAAGCATCCCGGGTTTTCAGCTGCAGTTTGTGGTAATTCTGATAATTGCCATAGGGCTGATAGCACTGACGCGCTACGTGTCCCTGGGTTCCATGACCGGCGCTGTTTTAGCCCCGTTAGGTTTGTGGCTCTTTGCCCCGGACCTGGATGGTATTTTCATATTACTGGGGGCAGCAGTTGCAGCAATAATTGTCTTGCGGCACCGGGAAAATATTGTCCGCTTGTTGCGTGGAGAAGAGTCGAAACTGGGCCAGAAAGTAAAAGTGTAGTTCACGTGTCCCCTGGGTTCTGTTTTAGAAAAAAGATGGTGGAGGGAAAGGGATTAAAGGGGGGTATTTCTTTTTATCCTTTAATTTTTCACAGCCTGAGCAGTTACCAAAGATTAAACCCGACCGGACCGGTTATCGGGCTAAAAGATACAAAGTTCAGGGAGAGTGAAGAACAAAATGGAAGCTGCTGTAATAGGGGCGGGAAGCTGGGGCACTGCGCTGGCTTTTTTGCTGGCTAACCGTGGTTTTAACGTTTATTTGTGGATGAGAAACAGTGAGCTGTATAAAGAAATGAAGTTGAAAAGGTGCAATACATATTACCTGCCCGAGGTAAAACTTCCTCCCGAAGTAAAACCTACTTTGGACCTGGAAGAAGCAGTAAAAGGCAAAAAATACGTGTTCCTGGTAGTGCCTTCCCATGCTTTAAGGGAAACAATTTTCCGCTTGAGAACTTACCTGGAATCTTCAGTGTTGCTGGTGAACGCGGCTAAAGGTCTGGAGACCAGCACTAACATGAGGCTGTCAGGTGTAATAGAGGAGGAAATGGGAGATTTCCCCGGGTACCGGCTTGCGGTAATATCCGGCCCCAACCATGCGGAAGAGGTTTCCCGGCAGATACCCTCTGCTACCGTGGCGGCTTCAAACTGTGAAGAAACAGCACGAGAAGTGCAGGAGTTGTTAATGACCCCTTATTTCAGGGTTTATACCAATTCGGACCTGGTAGGAGTAGAAATGGGAGGTGCGCTTAAAAATATTATCTCCCTGGGAAGCGGTATTGTAGAGGGCCTGCAGCTAGGAGACAATACCAGGGCAGCCCTGATCACCCGGGGACTGGTAGAAATAATCAGGCTGGGTAATGCCGTAGGAGCTAAAGGGCGGACTTTTACCGGGCTGGCCGGACTGGGAGACCTTTTTGTTACCTGTTATAGCCGGCACAGCCGCAATCTTAAAGTAGGGATACAGTTGGGTGAGGGCCGTAAGTTAAGGGATATATTGTCTGATATGAGCATGATTGCCGAGGGAGTTAATACTACGAAAGCGGCTTATCACCTGTCCAGGGAAAAGGAAGTGGAGATGCCCATTACCGAAGAAATTTATTACATAACCAGTTACGATAAAGATCCCAGGAGGGCTTTAAAAGATCTTATGAAAAGAGAAAAGAAGGAAGAGGTTGAAGACATAGCTTTTGATGAATAGCCCTGCATATCAAGAAGCAAGATGCAAGATGTAAGACCCCCCAGCAAAAGCCCGGGCAGCATGAATATTTTAGATGGGAGTTACGAATCTTCCATCTTTTTTTTATGAGAGGTAATTTCACCCTTTCTTTATCATATATATATATTGTTAAGCCATGTTTGATCATGGTTGTCTTTTATACTTTGCTAAAGGAAGGAGTGATAAATTGGAATTTGATATTTATAAGGACATTGTTGAACGCACAGGCGGGGATATATACCTGGGAGTGGTAGGACCGGTAAGAACCGGTAAATCCACTTTTATCCGCAGGTCCATGGAACTTTTTGTGCTGCCCAACATGGTAGACCAGGCGGATCAAGAAAGAACCCGGGATGAGTTGCCCCAGGGGAGTGCAGGCAAAACTATTATGACCACTGAGCCCAAGTTTGTTCCGGATGATGCTGTAGAAATAGAGATCCGGGAAAACATATTCATGAACGTGCGCTTCGTGGACTGTGTGGGATACACAGTGCCCGGCGCAAACGGCTACGAAGATGAGGGTGGACCCCGCATGGTATCTACTCCCTGGTTCGATTATGAAATACCGTTTGAGGAAGCCGCAGAAACGGGAACGCAGAAAGTTATAGCCGAACATTCCACCATTGGGGTAGTGGTTACTACGGACGGAACGGTAACGGATATTCCCCGGATGAATTACCTGGAGGCGGAAGAAAGGGTAGTGGAAGAATTAAAAGAGATAGGCAAGCCTTTTGTAGTGCTGCTTAACTCCACCCGCCCGGAAAGTGAAGACACCAGGGAGTTAAAAGAAGAACTGCAAGAAAAATACGGGGTTCCCGTGATTGCTCTAAGCTGCCTGGAACTAACGGAAGAAGATCTAAACCAGATTATGGAGGAAATCTTATACGAGTTTCCCGTGGAAGAAGTTATGGTGGATTTGCCGGACTGGGTGGAGGTTTTGGATGAAGACCACTGGCTTAAACAAAACTTTATGGAAGCGGTACAGGAAAACACAGAGGCAGTCAACAAGGTCAGGGAAGTTGATTATGTGGTAGAAAACTTGCGGGAATATATTTTTGTAGAAGAGGGGTGGCTTTCCAACCTGGACCTGGGGACCGGGGAGGCCACGGTTTCTTTGAAGGCTACACCGGGACTGTTCCAACAGGTTCTTTCAGAGTTTGCCGAGGAGGAGGTTTCTACTGACGCCGATATACTTAGGATTATTAAAGATTACGCAGTTGCCAAGAAAGAGTACGATAAACTGAAAGACGCCCTGGAGCAAGTCAAGGAAACCGGTTACGGCGTGGTGCCGCCGGTAGTGGAAGAGATGGTCCTGGATGAACCGGAAATTATCCGCCAGGGGGGAAGGTTTGGAGTCCGCTTGAAAGCTACGGCGCCTTCTTTGCATATGATACGGGTGGATGTGAATTCGGAAGTTACCCCCATAGTTGGTTCAGAAAAACAGAGTGAGGACCTGGTAAACTTTCTGCTCTCGGAATTCGAAGAAAACCCGGAAAAACTTTGGGAAACCGAGATATTTGGCAAGTCTTTAAATCAGCTGGTAGAGGAAGGTATTACTTCCCGGCTGGGCAATATGCCTCCCAACGCACAGGA
>PWGO01000012.1 GCA_003554525.1 Syntrophomonadaceae bacterium
CTTTTCTGATCTCTTTTCTGATCACTTTTCTGATCGTTGCTTAAGTTAACATGAATATTAATGCCTGCCAGCCTTATACCTGCTTTACATTATTTCTTTTCATTTAGGAACAATAAGTGTGAGGAGTTTTAGCAGTGACTTGTATAGGCCTGCGAGTTGCCAATTTTAATAAGGAAGGTGTGCCTTCTTTGAAGCACAGGGTTACAGTTCATTACGACAACGGGAATAATTTTGTCAAACCCCGCCTCTGGATGTGGGCCGCGGACGGCACCACGGTGGAAAAAAAAGTGGAGCCTTCTTCTCGCGATGAATACGGTTACGTTTTTGAAGTGTTAAGCAATCGCAGCGGTTTTCATTTCAAGTTCAAGGACGAAAGCGGGAAAAAACCGGTTTGGGAAAGCAGGGACCTGGACCGTTATTACCACCGGGAAATGGGCCCGGAAATCTGGACGGTTTCCGACCTGCATAATGTATATCATGTTCCGCCGGCTCTACTTAAAGGAAACGTCCGTGAATATTATCATCGGGTGGAAAACCTGATTTATAACCGTAATTTTTATGTACCGGACACGGATGTATCCGGCCTGGGAACACCTTCCATGCTGGGAGCCAACCTGCTTAAGGACGGGAGTATTTTATTTGGATTGTACCACCCCCGGGCGGCACGGGTTTACCTGGCCGGCACCTTTAACCAGTGGCAGAGCCCGGTTCATCCGTTGCCCCAGGAAGAGATGTTTGTAGAGATGGAACTTTACCGCGGGTTTTACTACCAGCCTAATATCTGGCTGGCCCGGGTTACTCCGCCCGAACCTCCCGGGGAAGTGGAATACAAGTTTTTGATCCGGGGAGGCACGGATCAGCTGGATCGCATGGTTACCGACCCGTACACCCGGGTTTACGGGGAAAGCTACCGGGAGCGCAATGCCCGCGTGGTAGTGCCGGTAAACTTTCAGTGGAGTGACCACGGCTGGCGCCCTCCGCTGGTGAAAGATTTGCTACTATACGAGCTGAATGTATACGGGTTTACCGACAACGATCCTGCCATACCGGAAGAAGAGCAGGGTACTTTCCGAGGAATTATCAGGCGTATTAAAGAAGGGTATTTCACTGAACTGGGCGTTAACGCGCTGGCCCTCATGCCTACCGCAGAAGTCCCCCACAAGAAAGGCCTGGGTTATGAGCCCTGCACTTACATGAGTGTGGAAAAAGATTTTGGCACCCCTGAAGAGTTCCGTCAAATGGTGGATGTGGCGCACAATCACGGCCTGGCGGTAATTATGGACCAGGTTTTTAACCATAACTCCAACGATTTCAATCCCCTGTGGTATCTGATAGACGATGGCTCGGATGACGGTGGGCTTTATTACGAAGGGCAGTCCATGTGGGGTAACCGCATTGCTACAGGACGGGAAGAAGTTGACAACATGCTGATTGATTCTTGCAAGCTCTTCCTGAAAGAATACCACGTAGACGGTTTCCGTTTTGATGCTACCCACAGTTTTTTCCTCAACCACCGCCTGCTGCATCGCCTGGCGCACGAAATTAAAGATACCGGTTTCAAACCCGACTGTATATTAATAGCGGAAAATCTTCCCAACGAAGCAGATTTAAACCTGGACGGTTTTAACGGCTATGCCCAGTGGCATGACCTGTTCCACGATAAGATAAAAGCCCTTTTGCGAGAAGGCGAATTTGAAGGAGTAGAAAACAGCCCTGAAAAAATGGGCTCCATGTTTTATTTTGGTAAGGATGACTTTGCGGCGCACACCAACAACGTGGTCAATTACTGCGAAAACCACGATGAAAACAGCGTACCTTACGAAGTGGCTACTGGGGGCGACTACCTGCAAGATCCGCAGGTAAAAGACCGCAAGGCCCGCCTGGGGTTTTTTGCTGCCATAATGGCAGTAGGCCAGCCCATGATTTACATGGGCCAGGAATACGGGATTGAGAGGGAGCGCAATCGCATTGATGTAAACTGGGGGCGGCACTCTCCTC
The DNA here is from genome assembly GCA_003554525.1 of Syntrophomonadaceae bacterium. Taxonomy (GTDB): domain Bacteria; phylum Bacillota; class Dethiobacteria; order DTU022; family PWGO01; genus PWGO01. The sequence goes on from PWGO01000012.1 coordinate 1,999, forward strand.
AGGGAGAATTTTACCGGTGGAGCAGGGGAGTGATAAGGTTGCGGCGGCGCTACGATGGTTTAAAAGTTTGCGGTTACCATCCCATAGAAGAGGGCACCTTTACCTGGGTCCTGGGCCCCTGGATGGATAATGAAAAGGGGGGCTCCCGCAGAGTCATAGGATGGAGAACCATGGACGCAAGCGAAGAGTATAAACGCATGCTGGTAATGCTCAACTTTGAAGCAGAAGAAGTGCCCGTAGAAGTGAATTTTGGTACTCCCGGGTGCTGGGTGAAGCTGGCCGACCTGGAACAGGTAAATGACCTTCCTCCGGAAGGAAATAAAGATCCCGCCGATCACGATTCCGTAATTTTTGAAGAAGGTAACAAAAGTAACCATAGTCACTTTGTGCTTCCACCTTACAGCGGTTTTCTTTACCGCTGCCTGGGAAGTAAGGGGGGAGAAATTTAATTTTTTACGAGGAGGGTAAAAATGAAAAAAGTATACGTTATACTGTCTTTCCACGCTCATGAGCTTTTATGGGATTTGCCGGAAAAAATGCTCTCTTACCTGGAAAAAGGTAATCCCATGAAGGATACTATATTGGATATGAATTATATGAAAAAAAGAAAAGAAGAAGGACGTGATGTGTATTCCCTGGGCATCAAACTGGGGGAAAAGCTAAAAGCGCCTGTATGTGTGGAATACTCCAACGAACTGCTGCACCAGATAAGTGATGTGCTTCCTGAAGTATTTGAAAAAATCAAGGAGGAGTACAAAAATGGCCGCCTTTACCCCCTTTACGGGCACGCGCACCATACCCACGTATCCTTGCTGCAGAATGAAGAGGTAGCCCGGGAAATTAGCTGGAACATGGAATATTTGCACCATGTTATGGAAGCCCCCTTTCCTCGCTACAGGGGCCTGTTTTCGCCGGAAGCTTCTTACCACCGGGACAGGGTTGAAGGTATGGAAAATGCAAACATAGATTACGTGATTTTTCCTCACTTGAGTGCCGACAAGGTTCCTTACCGGGTGCATGGCAAGGGAGATACCACTTACCGGCCTTTTTGGATACAAGGTAGGGGCAAAAATATCCTGGCTCTGCCGCGTAATTTTTCCATTTCGCAAGAAATCTGGAGGCCCATAACCTGTATGAAGCGGGATGAGGTGAAAAACCAGGGTTACCGGCTGGGTGATTTTGCCGTCTTTAACAATGAATATCTCACCGGAAACAGCGAACCGTACCCCATAAGCTGGGAAGAAGGGGTGGAGATGTATAAGGAAATACTGCGCCGGGAACTAGAGCAAGCGCCCCCTGATGGGGTGCTGGTTTATATGCAGGACCTGGAGTTGATGGATTACGGTGACCTGGCTATAGAAATACTGTCCCGGGCCTGGAAAGAGGTGCTCAAGGAGGATGAAGGCAGGTACGAGGTCCATTTTGTTACTCCGGATGAGTACATTGATGAAGTTTTAAAGCCTGAAGATATGAACCGGCTCCCTGAGCTTGAATTTACGCAGATATGCTGGGCTCCCGAGCTTCGGGTGGTTCTTCGTGCCGATGGCCATTATCCCCCGCTGGGAGTAAAAGGGACGGGAGATTACGATCTGCGCCGGACCGGGACGTACCATCATCCCCTGGTGTTTTGGGAAAACGGCAAGTACTTCTGTAGTATTTTTGACACCCTGGTGCACAATTTCAATATTGACATGAACCTACCTGTAACCGCACAGCGGCTGGATGCTACGGGATACGAGTTGTCCAAAGAGGACCTGGACAGCCGCGCGGTGTTGTATCTGCGGCTAATGAAGAGAGCCTGCAACTGGGGCTGGAGACCCACGGAAGGCAGGCAGAAAAGACCCTGTTTGAAAGGTTACCTGCTATGCCGCACCCTCCTGGAAAAGATGCAGCTCTACCCTTCGGATATGCTTTTTCACCGCTCCCCCCTCCCTTTAAATTCTCACGACCTGGTGGGGTTAAATGAAACCCTGGGAGTATTTATTGACCAGCGTGTGGATTACCTGCGCTATGGTCTGGAAAAGTACATGGCGGAAAAAGGAGGGGACCTGTCACAGGCTTACCGGGAGATAGAAAATGTGTTTTCCTGGAAAGAGCAAGCTGTAAGCAGGGTAGAAGAGCTGTACCGGGTTACGCAGGATCAAAACATTCCTTTTGACTATCTTATGAAGCAGGCCCTTCTTCTCTTACAGGAATACTGCCTGGCAGTCTTTATGGCCACGGACCACTTGCAAAAAGTATGGGGTGTGGTACCGGATGCCGATTTCATGGTAGACCGCATGTATGATTATCTGTACAGAGTATACCCTCCACTGTTCCCGGAATTGATAGACTGGATAGATTCCCTTACGGATAAACAGGTGGAGAGGTATTTTGAGGATCTGGTAACTGCGGAAACTTCGCCGGTAAAAAGTTGATTTGATAGAAAACATTTATTGAGATAAAATGGAGGCAAAATTTGGGATAGAAAACATTTTCCTGGGTAGGGGCAGGGAAAACGAGCTGTAAGTTTTATACTGGTGTGGCGCGTTCCCTGGCCCAGGTGCGAAGGGATTCTATATCTTCTCTTTTGAGAACCGCCAGGGGGCGGGTAGACTCCAGCTGTTCCAGAATCTGGTTGGTGCCTGTTTTTTCTTTGGTACGGGTGGCCCGGTAGAGTGCAGAGATAATAGCCTGCTCAATTTCTGCGCCGTTGAAATCCTTGGAAGCTTTTGCTAAATGATTTAAATCAAAATCTTCGGGATTGAGGTTCCGTTTGCTCAGGTGTATGCGGAACAATTCTTTCCTGGTTTCCAGGTCCGGCAGGTCCACAAAGAATATTTCATCAAGGCGGCCTTTTCTTAATAATTCCGGTGGTAACGCGTTGATATCATTGGCGGTAGCTACGATAAAAGTATTTTTTTTCCGCTCCTGCATCCAGGTAAGAAAACTTCCAAAAACCCGCTGGGAAACGCCCCCGTCGGCTTTACTATTTGTAACGCTAAATCCTTTTTCTATTTCATCTATCCAGAGGCATAGTGGGCTTAATTTGTCCGCCAGATCCAGGGTTTTGCGCATATTTTTTTCTGTTTCGCCTATATAAGAACCGTACAAACGGCCGGGATCAAATTGATACAGGGGCAGGTTTAATTCCCGGGCTACAATTTTGGCTGCCAGGCTTTTACCGCACCCCTGTACCCCCATCAGCATGATACCTTTAGGAGGGGGCAGGTTGAAATTATTTTCAGCTTTAAAACTTTCTTTCCTGTCTTTTAACCAGGTTTTTAAGTTATTAAAGCCTGCTATATTTTCATCTCCTTCCAGCGCATAGAACTCCAGCATTCCCTCGCGGTCGTAAAGATTTCTCCTGTATTGTTCAATTGTTTTCAAATCGTTAATGTCAAGGCAGTTGTTTTCCAAAACCGCCTGGTGAAGGACGCCCCTGATTTGTTGCACGGTCAGCCCTTTAAGTGATTGTAAAATCTTTTTTTCTTCCGACTCGTTTAAGTTTACCCTTGATCCATGGTGCCATCTGGGCAATTCTTTTATAGTTTCATATAGTATATTATTTATTTCTTTTTCATGGGGATAACCGCAAAGCATGTGGGTGGCATATAATTCCAGGTCCTGGGGTAGCTTGTATTCGTAACTTAATATAATCACTGTATCCCGGGTGTCGCTAATTAGTTTAATCAAGTCTTTTAACAGGCGGTGAGTTACCGGTTCACTGAGATGCTGGTGAAAATCTTTAAGGATAAACAGGTTTGACTCATTAGAAGAGGAGTTGCAAATTTCTATTATACTTTTTAGCATGGTGTTGGGGTCGTTGGTCTGGTATATGGCTTTTTCTGCATCCAGTCGCCTTAACCCCTTGCTTAAAGACCACTGGTAGGTAATGAACCCCATTCATATGACATTTCTCTTAAATGGTTAAGTGTATATTTTTCGTCTGCAGTTTCCAGGTAGATTAACGGGTACCTGGATTTGATTAATCCCCTGATTTCCTCCGCCATTTTCATAGAGATACCCCCTGGCCTGTTTATTTCGGGTGCTGTTTACTTAACATTCAATATTTTAACCAAAAAATCCTTTAGAATTAAAAAAAGTATAAAAAACATCCCCTGACACATTATTACCCATTTTAAGTATACTTTTAAATATTCAACCTATACAGCTTTTTCGACCCATTTTGATACAATAGGAAGCTTAACTGTTTTGTTTTTAAGGGCGCCGAATATACCTGCATATAACAAGAGTGCAGCTTCAATAATGTTTAACAGCCTCCTGAGTATGATATCCAGGTTTAAAGGTAGTTCCAGTTGAAAAGTTAACAGGAAATTATCCCGGCTTAAATCAAAAAGGCTGTCCAACAAGGATTGAATATGGTCAATAATTAACATATTTATTACCCCAAAGATGTTATCCAGGATAGATAATAATCCTGATGCAATTGTGAAAAGTATTACTATAGAAAACGCCTGCAAAATATTAAAACGGAGTTCTTCGTTTTCTTCAAAGTGCATGGCATAAAGCATAAATATTGCGGGCACGAACATACTGGCCAACCCGCTTATGTAAGCTAAAAACGCAAAAAAGCTAACAGAAATACCCAGCTTGGATTTACCTTCCATTAATTTTGAATCCTCCTTTTTTCTTTTTTTAAAATTATGGTTAAATGTGTCAAGGGAGTGCCAGTAGAAATATAATTTGCCCACTCTATTAGATCATTTTACCAAAGCTTTATAAAA
>PWGO01000046.1 GCA_003554525.1 Syntrophomonadaceae bacterium
AACAGACCCCGATAATTTACCGGAAGAAGTGTTTGAATACCTTAACGAAATCGAGGAAAACCTGTTAAACCTTTATATCTTTGGCGGAGAAGCAGCAGTAAGTCAAGCAATACTGGAGCAGTTGCCTGAATAAAATAAAAAATGCATTATTGGAATCTGTTTATCAGCCCCTGTTGTAAAAGCAACAGGGGCTTGAATTTGGTATAATTATTAAAAATAGAAAAAGGAGAATATTATATTTGAAAGAGGTTGTAGTGGTCAGTGCAGCAAGAACCCCCATAGGTGTTTTTGGAGGTTCATTAAAGCCGTTTAAAGCTGTTGAACTGGGAGCTATAGCGGTTAAAGAAGCGGTAAGCAGGGCGGGAATTGTCCCGGAAACGGTGGATTACGTGTTTATGGGCCAGGTAGTAACTGCCGGGTGCGGACAGGTTCCTGCAAGACAGGCGGCTCTTAAAGCAGGAATTCCCAACGAGGTTCCCGCAATCAGTGTTAATAAAGTATGCAGCTCGGGTATTAAAGCTATAGACCTGGCTTCTCAGGCAATCCAGTCTGGAAGGGCTGAAGTATGTGTGGCAGGAGGTATGGAGAGCATGAGCAATGCCCCTTTTGCCCTGCCCGGCATGAGGTGGGGAGCTAAAATGGCAACCCCGCATACTTCCGCTTTAGACCTGATGGTATGGGATGGGCTATGGTGCAGTACTCACAATCAGCATATGGCGGTTAACGGGTCGGAAGTAGCCAGAGAATTCGGTATTACCAGGGAAGAGCAGGATATGTGGGCGGTTCGCAGTCAAAACAGGGCTGAAAACGCCATTAAAGAGGGAAGGCTTAAACACGAAGTAATACCTGTAAAAGTAAAAGAAAAGAAGAATAACACAAAAACGGTGGAGATCGACGAAGAGCCAAGGCCCGGGACTACATACGAATCTATATCTAAATTGCCCCCTGTCTTTGAGCCGGAGGGAACGGTAACGGCTGGAAATGCGCCGGGTATAAATGACAGCGGTGCTGCCGTAGTGGTGATGTCAAAACATAAAGCTGATGAGTTGGGAATAAAGCCCTTGTTCAGTATTTTAGGCTATGCGGAAGTATCCCGGGAGCCCAAATACATTGCCACAGTACCCGGGCTATCTATTAAGAAACTGCTTGAGGATAGAGATTACCGCTTGGATGAGATGGAAGTTATAGAAATTAATGAAGCTTTTGCCGCAGTGGCCCTGACCAGTGGTAAAAACATTCTTGGTATGACCGGGGATCAGATGGATCAAAAAGTTAACCCTAACGGTGGAGCCATAGCATACGGGCACCCAATTGGAGCTACCGGGACCCGGATAGCCATGACCATGGCCTATGAGCTTAAACGCCGCGGAGGGGGCCTGGGTATAGCCGGAATTTGCTCAGGCCAGGCCCAGGGTGACGCCATGTTAATTAAAGTTGGTGAGTAATATACGGGGTCAGGTCTTGAAATATTATATTTTATTTTTGCCCCATTTTTTGAATTACTTTGCTAACTGTCGTGTAATGAATACCCAGGAAATCCGAGACATCTTTCAGGGTATATCCATATTCAACGTGCGCGTCATAAATCTTTTCATTTCTAATACTTTTTGTTTGACTACCGGCTTCAGCGAAGATCTCTCCAATACAAGGCCGGGTAGCGAAGCGTTGATGCCGTGGTATTTCTTTTATGCTCTCTTTTTCCTGAAGCAAATCCGTAAACTGTTCTACAAACTCCTTGCTACCCAGTAATGCTTGTCCGTCCAAATTGTCCCAGGGTGATTCCCTGCTCATACCGCGGACAAATTTCCGGTATCCTTTTGAGCATCTTGCCGGTTGGTTACAAACACCTGCTTATGTTTCTTATTATAACGCTGGGTATAGACACCATTGAGTTGTCTCATGCCCAGGGAAAGATTGGCTTCAGGAGTCTCTATGAGAATATGATAATGGGTATCCATCAGGCAATAGGCATGACAAAGCCAATTGCACCTCTTCACAGTGTCGCTGAGGATATCGAAAAAGTTTTCACGATCCCCGTTATCACCGAAATATAACATTCCGGGCATTCCCCCGTGTTATTATGTGATATACCACTCCAGGATATTCAATGCGTAATGGTCTGGCCATAATGGATATATAATAAGATAATTATAGTTATAATTCAAGACCTGACCCCTGAATGCCTTCTTGTCACCCTGAAAATGTTCTGAGAAAATGTCACCCATGAGAGAGAAACCAGTGCTGAGTTTTTAAGCATATCTGAACCAGCAGCAGCATTATTGGCACCTCGATCAGCATACCGGTTACCGCTGCCAGAGTAGCTCCAGAATCTATTCCAAAAAGGGCAATTGACATGGCGATAGCTACTTCGAAGTGGTTGCTGGCCGCAATCTGGGCAGTGGGTGCGGCGTCCTTATAAGTTAGGCCTAGCTTCTTGGAACCCCAGTAACCTACGCCAAATATAGCAAATATCTGGATGGTTAAAGGTATCAAGACCAAAAGCACCAACAGCGGATTTGCAAGAACAATCCCTGATTGAGGGGTTACGATGGCCACGATGGTAAACAAGAGTGCCGCAGGCGCTACGTAGTGAAGCTTCGAGGTAAACCTTTCAAAGGCTTCTTTCCCTTTTTTCTTTATCATAATTCTGCGGGTTAAGTATCCCGCGGCCAAGGGAAGCCCCACATAAGCCAATACCCCGAAAGCCACTCTGTCCATGGGCACTGGAACGTCAGCCACGGGCAACAGCAAAATGGCCAGGGGAGCATAAAGAACCACCATGGAGAGAGAATTAATAGCTACCATAACCACTACGTGACCCATATTCCCCCGGGAAAGATAACCCCACACCAGGACCATGGCCGTGCAAGGAGCTATTCCCAAAAGAATCATTCCCGCCATGAGGTCACCCCCCATGTCGTAGCCCACCAGATTAACGAAAATCACCCGGAAAGCCAACCAGGCAATAAAAGCCATGGTAAAGGGTTTTACCAGCCAGTTAAGCACCAGGGTGGTAGCCACAGGTTTCACCGATTTACCGGCCCGTATAATTTCTCCAAAATCCGTCTGCACCATAATGGGATAAATCATCAAAAAAAGTGCTATAGCCACGATAACCGGATAACCGTATATTTCAAAAGCCTCGAAAAAGTCCGTCAGCTGCGGGAAGGTTTCCCCCAGGAACAATCCCAGGCCTATGCAAATAGCCACCCAGACGGTAAGGTATTTCTCAAAAAAACCCAGTTCTTTTGCTCCTTTTTCTTCAGGCATTTATAACCCTCCTTAACATCCAAGAAATATTTCTAACTTACCATTAATATGCTAATATATGCTAATTTTTTATATAATTTACTCAGGGGGAAGTAAACCTATAACACATTCACCTTCCACACGCTTGGCCAGACGTTCATGGAGGCGTCGTGCATCATCTTTAAAATAGCTTTCAGGGATATTTTGAATTGCTTGCAATAAATTAAACTTAAATTCATCTAAATTATCCTTAGTCCAATACATAACCCATTTACCTTTTTTGCAGGAAGTCAACAAACCAGACTCGTCTAACTGTCTCAAATGACGGGATACGTTAAACTGATTTTCCTGTAATACATCCACCAATTCACACACGCACAGCTCTTGTTTGGCATACAGCAACAACCAGAGTATACGTATGCGAGTAGAGTGGCCTAAAAGTTTAATTAAAGACACGTAATCTTGCATGGCATCCACCTTTCCAGCGAAGACATATGCAGGCTATTGCATATGTTATGTTAGCACAACCAGGTAGCCAAGTCAACAAACACCTGAAGCAAAGTTACAGGAGGCACTCTCCCGTGCAAATTGAATTCCTGCCCGTATCCCGGGAAGACATGGAAGAACGCGGCTGTAACCTTACCCACCATTTGCCTTTTTCATAATTGCAATAACTTATACTTTCTGTTCTGTCCTTGCCTTTCAAAAGTATTAATTCTTTTCTACATTCATTAAAATTTCCTTTCTTCAAATCTTCAAAATATCCCTTCCAAGTTCCTTTCTACCCCTCAAAGCTTACTTGGGGGATAAATCTATCTGAAACTCATTAACTCGCTGCAGCTCCTCTGAAGATAATACTGATTTTAAATAGTTTGCCAAATCCTCCTGGCGCGGCTGGCCAAACACCATCCGGTAAAGAGCCAGTGTTTTTTTCAAATCTTCTATAGCAGACTGCTCGCGACACATCGGTAAAAGAGGAATAAACCTTTCAATCTTGTGCCCTTCCTCTGTATCAAAAAGCCAGTAAGGTATTAATTCACTCACATCTTCATGATCTTGCCTGGCCAAAGCAAACATCAATTTCCAGAAATCACGGTCTGCGGCTTCAATAGATTTAACCGCAGACAAACCGTAATGCCTGGCAATATTTTTCCGGATTACATGACCTTTGTAGCGATGAATACGGCCTTCTCTCTGCTCCAGGTCTACCGGGTTGGATGGCAAGTTCCAGTGAAAGATGGAATGGCAATACTGGTGGAAATCCAGGCCTTCCTGCCCTATTGAAGTAGTGGCTAAAATAAACGGCCTGAAAGGGGAATTAAAAGCAGTGCGCACCTGTTCCTCCCGGGTCCTTTCACCATCCGCTTCATTTCTTGCATCTCCAAAGGGCAGGGCATAGCGGCAGCGCAGCGTTTTTCTCTGGGGGGTAATAGTATTATCTTTCTTAATTTTAATCTCGTCAAAAGCGCTTATGGTAGTCCGCAGGGAAACTGCAGAGGAAATTTTTTCGGCCAGAGCATCTGCAGCTTCCCCGGCCGGTTTACCCATCAGGCCAAGGGCTTCATACATGATATGAAAGTATTCGTCCAGAACAGCCTGGAGGTTGCCGTCTACACCGTATTCAAGCGTCCTCAGCCAGTAGGGCTCCCGCTGGTTTTGCTGCCGTATCAAACTCACCGAATCGGGCAGACTGTAAAGCGTCCTGAACCCCTGGGCAATTCTTGCCGCCCCACTAATAACCTCTTTAGTATAAAGCGAATCCCGCCCCAAGGTGCCGGCAAAGCTGCGCAGTGCAGTTACCGCAGGGGAGGCCAGGGCTGTTTTAGTTAGCACTTCAACCAGGTCACCGGGCAGAGGCCCAAGTTCCCACGGGTGGTCAAAAAAGCTTTGAAACATATCCACATGGTCGGCAAACCTGGTGGTGCCGTCCTTCTCATTTTTGCTCTTTAACATGCTGTACCAGGAATATTTATCAGCTGTTTCCTTCAGCCAGCCAGAAACCGCTTCTTTATTAAAATGACGGTCCATCAGGGTTAGGGCAGCCCAGTACCAGCTCTCGTCCCCGCGGCCTTTTGCCTCGCCCCCATCTGTTATCGAACACTGCCCCAGGAGGTAACTAATTGTTTCCGACACTTTTGCCTCCATCTCTTTAAGAGTAGCCGGTTTATTTTCCCTGACAAGTGCACCGGCTATAGCCGCTATATTCACCTCAGAAGCAAGGGTCAGGCAAGGATAAATCATGGTCATCAAGGGCATGCCGGTCAAGCGGCCCTCACGCTCCCTGAATTGAAGTAAAGAAATACGCTTCTCGGATACCTCATTGTACCGGTAATTCGCATCACCGGCCATCATCTTCCGTTCAGCCTCATAGCTACCAAGAGCCGCAATCACTTTAGGCACTACTTTCCAGGCAGAAAAGACTATACTTTTGGTGAAATCCGCCGCCTTTTTCCCCGCGTAAACACCCCGGGGTTCATAGTAGGGCTGCGCGGGAGGAACCCAGAGATACTGCCATCCCTGCTCCACGTTTTGCTCCATTAGATGGCGGAGCTTGTAGTTTTGCGGGTCAATTTTGCGGTAGTTCTGTATATCACTCCAGTTTAGCAAGGTATGCATGTTATCCCGTAAAACTTCTGCCAAATTGCCATTGCCTGTTTCTACATGCTGCCTGAATCTTTCTTTCAACACATAGTGATCCATAAAATTTAACACGTACGGTGCAGACTTCCAGTATTCGGTATGATCACCAGCCTCAATCTCACGGGCTACCCTGTCCACGGTTATAAAAGCTTCCAGGTCTTTTTTCTTTAGCTTTCCTTTTCCATTTTCAGCCTCCCGGACCATGGCGTCGCGGTCAGAAGAGACGGAAAGACGTTCCGTGCGGGTCATAACCTGGCGTAGACAATCTTCGATTTTAGTTTTGGTTTCCACCAGTTTATCAAAACCACCACCAGGGAGCTGATAAATTCCTTTGCGGTATTCCTTTAAAAGTCCGGAAAATTCTTGCGTGACATCGTCGGAGTTGAACAAAAAGCCCAGCGTCCTGATAAAGTCATGGTAATGATCTTCCTCTTCTGCTTCTTGATGTATGGTATACATTTTATAAGGGGTAGCCGAAAGCAGCAGGACTTTTACTTCCCTGTCTTCTTCCTGGTATTCAAAAAGCTCCTGTGCCAGCTGACTCATCTGGTCTTCTCCATCCAGTAGATGCTTGAAACGCTGAAACTCGTCCAGCACTACAATGTTCGGCCTGAGAGCACGGATGCAGGAGGCGGCAAGGATAGACCTTAGCTCCCCTATGAAGGCATTGCGCTGCTGCCTGTCTTCTAATGGATAATGCTTGCGGAGGAAACCAAAACGCTCCACCAGGTATTCAAAGCGAGACCGCAAGTCCGTTTGGCC
>PWGO01000064.1 GCA_003554525.1 Syntrophomonadaceae bacterium
CGGAGTGATCGGAAAGAGCTCTTATAACTTCAAGAAGACGGTAGCGGAACTGCTTGCCCCCCAGTTTTACACAGGGCATTTTATTTTCCCTGGTATACTTCCAGATAGTTTCCACGGAAAGGTTGAGGGCCTCGGCCAGGGCGGAGGCCGTTAACAGCTCCTGGTTTTTATCTCCAGACATATTATCACCTCAATTAATACTATACAACTAAAACCAACTAAAATCAACAAATCAACAATAATTAATCAGAATTACTGGATGCCGGAGGGACGAAGGGAGGGACGAAGGGACAGGTCCATTGTCCCTGATTAAAACCCACCAGTACACAGGGGGACGGTTCGTATTGGGATCATTCGGAAGTTTTGTGCGTAAAAGAACCCATCCCTTAAGTTATAACTACCTGATTGATATTACAGCAAAAGAGTGAGCTCCGTAAAAGCTGCACTGAGTAGTTACCAATCTTTAATCTTTTTCATAATCTTCCTGATTTTCCTGCTCTTCATTATCTTTTTTGTCTTCCTGCTTTTTAAGAGTTTCCAGATCTTCTTTTGAAATTAATTTTATAAAAAAGTCAATAAGATGGGGGTCAAATTGTGTGCCTGAACAACGCTTTAGTTCATCTACTGCTTCCTGGATAGTTAGGGCGTTACGGTATGGACGCACATTTGTCATGGCGTCAAAAGCATCTACAATAGTCATAATCCTGCATTCTATGGGTATTTCCTCTCCCTTTAAGCCTTGCGGATACCCGGTGCCGTCCCATCTTTCGTGATGATATAGAATAAGTTCGGAGATGTGCTTCAAGTCTGCAGATGATTGGGCAATGCGGTGACCGATTTCCGGATGCTTCTTCATTTGTTCCCATTCGTCTTGGTTGAGTTTTCCGGGTTTAAATAATATATTGTCTGGAACTCCCACTTTACCCAGGTCATGAACATGGGACAGCAAAACCAAGTCATTTAACTGGCGGGGAAGCAACCCCAGAGTTTCACCTAATTTTTTTGACATTCTGCTCATTCTTTCAGCGTGACCTCCGGTAATAAAATCTCTTTCCGCCAGTGTATTTAAAAGGGTATTAACAATATCTCCCCTGGATCTTTTACTGCTGGAAAGCTTATCCCGGTACATATCGTTATCTGCCTGCTTAAATATTTCCATCAAAGGTTGCTTCTCATCAACTGTGGTTGCGATTCCTATAGAAACATTTAAAGGGGTTTCCGGGTTATCCTTTTTATAATCGGATATATTTTTGGTAATTTTCCTGGCTACTTCGATTGCGTTATTTTGAGGTGTTTCAGGCAGAATTAAAACAAATTCATCCCCGCCGATACGGGCTACAATATCATTTTCACTTATAGAGTTCTTTAAAATATTGGCACAAGTTTTTAATAGATTATCCCCTGCATCATGGCCCAGGGTATCATTAATTAATTTCATATCGTTAATATCAATTACTATAATACTTAAAGGATGCTTACGGTCATTGTTAAGCCTTTCTATTACCTTATCAAAATAGGCCCTGTTATAAATTCCGGTCAGGTGATCATACAAGCTGAGGTATTGAAGCTGGTTTTCGTACTCTTTTTTTTTGGTAATATCGGAAAATATAATATAACCACCGGTTACATCTCCGTCAATAATAACCGGTACTCCTTTAATGATAACTTCCAGGATATCGCCATTTTTGTTTTTGCGAGTAGCTTCATGCTGCAAAGATTCCCCTTGAAAAACTTTATATTCAAGCCTTATAGCTTCTAAATAATTATCCTGGGGAACAATTAAATCCCCCAGTTTTTTCCCCTTAATTTCCTGCAGCCGGTAACCAAAAAGAAAAATAAATTGACCATTAGCATCTTCTACTTCCTGGTTGCTATTTAAAAATACAATGGCATCTGTAGAATTGGTATAAAGTGCTTCAAAGTGTTTTTTTTGCTGATGAATTCGGGATTCATTTAACATACGTTCGGTAACATCCCGACAAATACCTCGGAAACCGATTAAATACCCGTCGTCGTCTTTCATAAGGGATGCGGAATTTTCCACATATTTTAGTTCACCATTTTTTGTAATTAAATAGAGAAGAAACCCTTTCTCTGGTTCTCCGGTACGAAATACCCGGTTATAAATTTCAAATATCTCTTCGTGATTCTTAATAAATTTCTTGTAACTATGGCCAATTACTTCCTCTTGGGAATAACCAGTAACCTTGTAAAAAGCTTCATTGACAAAAGTATAATATCCTCTCAAGTCAACCTCATAGTAGCCTTCTTGGATGGATGCAAGAATTTCCCGGTATTTTTCTTCCGATTTTTTTAAGGATTCTTCCATATTAATTCGTTTTGTTATATCCCGTATTACTCCTCTAAAACCTGTCGCCATATTTCCTTCTTTAATTAGAGACACCGATACTTCAACAAATTTTTTTTGTCCGCTTTTAGTAATCAATTTCCATACGAAGCCCTTATCCGGCTCACCTTTCTGGTAAACTTTGTTATAAACGAGGTATACACTATCCGGATCATCGGCTATAATGCTATAGTTTTTTCCTTGCAGTTCTTCCCTGTTATAGCCTGTCATCTGGCAAAGCGAATCATTAAAAAACAAAAAATTGCCTTTTAAATCTGCCTCATAGTAAGCTTCTTCAATAGAGGCGAGTATTTGTCGGTAACGTTCTTCTGAACGTTTCAGGGCTTCTTCTGCCTTGACCCGGTCGTTTATATTTCGTGCCACTCCTCTAAAACCTTCAACCTGTCCTTGTTCATCTTTAATTAGTGATATTGAAACTTCGATGAAGAGTTCTTCATTATTTTTTTTAGTTATTTTCCATACAAAACCTTTTTCCGGCACCCCAGTCTGATAAACATTATTGAAAGCGTCATGAACAGCCTCTGGGTTATTGGAAAAAAGCTTGTAAGAATTGCCCAGGAGTTCATCCCGGGAAAAACCGGTTATACGGCAAAGTGAGTCATTAAAAAAAATAAATTTACCGGCAAGGTCTACTTCATAGTAGGCTTCTTCCAGTGAAGAAAGAATGTGCTGGTATTTATTGTCCTGCTTATCATAGCTTTCGTCCTGCTTATCATAGCTTTCATTGTTGTTTTTTATATTATAACTTATATTTTTATCATTATTGTTATTTTTGCTACTCATATATTTCCCCACCTTATCACCGGTTTAACAGGCTTAATTTAATTTTCGGAGCGCCTGTGTCGTTTGTGTTTGGCTTTTGTATATGAAAAAAAACAAAATTTGGTGAGAGCCCACCAGCATATCATTTCCACAGGCAATGAAAATCTGATTTTACCAAGTGATTAATAAAACATTATCAATATCTTTCTGTCACCGGTTTTATTTGAAAACTTGTCTCCATAAATATTATTTTCTAAGCATCATTCTCCGAGAGGCCATTTCGCGCATCAGGCTATAATAAAAATTGCCAAGCGTAGTTATTTTTTGATTTATTAAAGTATACCAAACCAATAATTGTTAGTCAATTTATTATAGAGTGATAAGAGAGAGGGACGAGAGACGAGGGACGAGGGGAGTGCGCCGTGAAAGCGCAACGTGTTGAGCGGGTGAGAATCCCGTCTGGCAAGGACTAGCCAGCCACCAGTACTTAGCCTTGGGCTGCAGTCTGGTAACAGATGCGGTTTAGATGCTGAGTAGTTTTTTTGAATAATACTTTTGTTATTTTAGTAATCTAATTCAACTGTCATTTATCTATCGAGGGGGTTTAAACTGGGACGATGGACCTGTCCCCTTGTCCCTCTAAACTGGGACGATGGACCTGTCCCCTTGTCCCTCACCCCGTCCCCTTGACATCGAGGAAGCATAGTATCCCATTCCAAAAAAGTGCCGTCAGTGCGAAAAATGACCGCGCCGTGCTTGTCATTGCGAAAAGTAAATACCTCTGCCTCATCCAAAGCTTCGGTAATGTGCGGGTGGGGGTGACCAAAGGGATTGTCCTCGCCAGACTGGATAACTGCAGCATCAGGGTTTACCGCCTCCAAGAAATCACCTGCCGATTCAAAGTAACCCCCGTGGTGCGGCACTTTAAGAACCTGGCTCTCCAGGTTGTCTTCACGATCCAACAAATCACGAACTGCCTCTTCTTCAATATCACCGGTTAAAAGAAAAGCCTGTTTACCATAAGTAGCGCGTATCACCACTGAATTATTATTTAAATCACAACCAGTGCCACTGTAAAGCTTTTCCGGGGGCAGCAGCACTACCATTTGAAGATTTGGAGCCGGGGTAAAAGATTTGCCCCGTGTTACTTTTTTTATTTCTACTCCTTCTGCATGAGCTTCTTCCAACATCTGATCGTAAGAAGGGCTTTCCCCGGGCACAGGGGATATCATCAGGGTATCCACTGGTATTTCCTCTATGACTGGTATAAAGCCTCCATAGTGATCTTCATGCGGGTGGGTAATGACTACCAGGTCTATTTCCCGCACACGCTGGTGGTAAAGAAAAGGAAGGATGATTCTTTCTCCTACTTCTTTTCCCACATTATCCCGGAAAGGCAATTCACCCCCGGCGTCCACCAGGGCGGTAAAACCGCAGGAAGTTTCCAAATAAACCGCAGCCCCTTGCCCTACATCTATAAACACCACTTCCATGGTGTCGGGCACTACCGCCGGATAAACCCACCACCAAGCTACCCCAAAAATAAGCACAACTATGATAACCGTTTTCCAGGGTACTGCTGCAAAAAGCACTTTGCCGACAGCAATCCACTGCCCAATATTATTCAGTGTCAGCAGCCGGTCATCATTTTTTATGCCCTCTTTTGCTGGTTCCCCCAACATCAAGACTTCTGTAAGCCGGGCCTGCGGGCGCAAACGGTAGTAAGCTGCGGCTATGAAAATAAATAGCAAATAAATAACTACAACATATATCAGGGGAAAAGGGCGCACATCCAGTAAAACTGAAGGTGATCGGGCAAAAGAAGATACATGCAGCAAATAAGTAAGCAGGGGCAGGTTGGCCGTGTAAAACGCGAGGGACAAGGCCGGATAAACCAGATACAGCAAGCTACCACCTAGCCCCAGGCCCACTACCAACGCCATTACCGGCAGCAAAAGCAGGTTAAAAACAAAGCCGGCAAGGGGCAACTGATGAAAGTGATAAGCCGCCAAGGGAAACACTCCTAGCTGGGCGGCCAGGGTAACGGAAACCAGGCTTTTAACATGACGGGGCAGGAAGAAGAAAAGCTCCCTTTCCAATATAGGATAAAGGTAAAATATAGACAGGGTAGCCGCGTAGGAAAGCTGAAATCCCACTGTGAAAAGAAGCAAAGGATGGTAAAACAGGGTTAACAGAGCAGCCAGGGACAGGGCAGCGGGGAAATCTCTCTGCCTCCCCAGAAGCAGCGCCAGCAAACCCAAAGATATCATTACCGCCGCACGGATTGCCGGCGGCCTCATACCCGTCAAGTATGCATAACCGAATACAATAACTATAGCAATCACGATCCACACGGGCCCCTGCAGGCGGAAACGGCGGAGAAATGCTAAAATTAGGGCGGCTATAAGGCCCACGTGTAAGCCGGAAACAGCCATCAGGTGCCCCGCTCCTGCGCGCTGGAAGTTATCCTGCACATCTTCGGGCAGCCGGTCCCGCTGCCCAAAAAGAGTGGCTGTCAAAAGATCATCCTGCGGAGAAGGCAGGCTTTCCTGTATGCCTTTAATCATCCGGGTGCGCAGTTGAAAAGCCCAGGAACGCAGCAACCCGGCATCACCCTCGCCAGCCGATTCCGACTGGGAAAACCGGGCGTGCATATAAGCGTCCATGCCCCGGGTTCTCAAGAAAAAACGGTAGTCAAACCCCCCGGGGTTGCGCTGCGACGAAGGTTCACGCAGGGTTCCTTCTACCCGCAGCTTTTCTCCGAAACGATAGCGTTCTACCTCTCCGCCGCCGTCCTCTCCAATATCGTGGTAAAGATATAGCTGGAGCCTACCGCCGGGGTCATAGATATCACCATTAAATTTCAACTTCTCTACCCGGATTTCGTAACGGGTGCGTTCTTCCTGCAGAGAAGGTTCTTCCAATACAGTGCCTTCCACTGCAACCCTTTCACCAGCAAATTCCGGCAATCCCGATTCCGGGAAAAACAAAACATAAGCGAAAAAAAATCCTCCCAGGGCAAAAAGCCCCAGCAAAAACAAAGTCAGCACATCAACCCACCGACGGGATTGTAACAATATGAGAATAATCAGGAGTATACCCAAAAGAACCAGGGTAATAAAGGCATCTTCCAGCCAGCTTCGAGCCAGGAGTATACCGGTTATGTAAGCCAGGGTAAGGTATACTATAGGAGACATTTTTATTCTTCACCTTTAATTTTTGCTAAGTATAGTATTTCTACCTCTGGATGTCATTTCCTTCTTTTTATGTCAAGAGGACGTATGTCAAAGGGACTGGGTTGTTGACAACAGATAACCTAGCAACAACATATTAGAAATATTACTGTTTAAAAAAAGCTCCAGTGGGTTAGGATTAACCAAAAAATGTTTATGTAAAATAAATGTTGTCAACAACCCAGTCCCTTTGACATTAAAAGGAGCCGAATAAAGTACCCAGCGTGATCAGAACTACCAGGGAAATAAAGGGGATGAGCATGGCTACAACAAATATGTCTTTATAA
>PWGO01000136.1 GCA_003554525.1 Syntrophomonadaceae bacterium
AGAAGGTTTGCGGGAGCAGGGATACAGGTTTGATACGTTAGACCGGGGCACCCCGCCGCACCGGTTCAGGTGAAGCGGGGAAACAGGTAAACGCGATAAGGACCGTTTCACTTTTACTTTCACATTTACTTTCACATTTACTTTCACTTTCACTTTCACTTTCACTTCACTTTGTATAGTTGCCCTTTTAGTTGCCCTTTGCAAAATATTTTTTCTGTATTTGTGGCGCAAATAACTAAATTATCAGGGTAAAAACCCGTCAAAATACAGCCTGCTTTTTTTTTCGTCCGGAGAGGGGGATGATAAAATCCCGCGGCAAGGAAGTATAAAAATACCCGGCGATAATATTTAACCAAGTGTGTAACTGGGTCAGCTACTGGTGGGGGAGAAATTAACCGAAAATAATTCCTCCCCCATGGAGGGGGAGGAATTAAAGGTGGGGGCCTTTTTCCTTTAAGTTTTCACCGCCTGAGTAGTTACCTTGACACAAGGTTTTAGCGTGGAGCTAAAAAAATCTGGGTAACCAGGTACCCCCTTCCCGGCTCGTATTCCACGCCGATGCCGGTATATTCGTAGCGGTCGTCAACTATTTTGCTGCGATGCCCGGGGCTGTTCATGAAAGCGCTGAAAATAGAGTCTATACTTCCGCCAACACCAAGGTTTTCTGCGACCAGGTGGAAGGGTATTTCCCTGTCCCGAACCATATCACCTGCTCTGCCGTATGTAGGGGATTCGTGGGCAAAGTAATTGTGCTCAATCATGTCCAGGCTCTTTAAGCGGGCCAGCCCGGTTAATTCTTCGTGCACTTTTAGGGGTGGTAATCCCCTGTCTTCCCTCTCTTCGTTTACCAGCCTGAAAAGCTGTTCTTCTTGGGTGTTCAGGTCTTCGTCTCCAGGTTGAGGTTCCGGTTCCGGTTCGGGCTCTGGTTCTGGTGCTGGTTCTGGTTCAGGTTCGGGCTCCGGTTCAGGTTGTGGTTGTGGGGCAGGGGTGTGCCACTGCTGTGGTGTGGAACGTGCGGTTCCAAAGGAACTCCCGGTTCCAAATGTAACAGGTGCGGGTTTGTAAGTTTCTTCTTCTTGAGGTGGTTCCGGTTCGGGCTCCGGTTCAGGTTCGGGTTCTGGTTCGGGTTCGGGCTCCGGTTCAGGTTGTGGTTGCGGGGCAGGGGTGTGCCACTGCTGTGGTGTGGAACGTGCGGTTCCAAAAAAGGTGCCTGCATTTGTGCTTAGTTCTTCACTGGAACCGGAAAAGAAGAACGACGATGCATCGGCGTCTCCCGGGGCCAGTATTACTGCTGCCAACAACGTTAGTAAACATAATGCAACGGGTAACCAAATTCTTTTCAATTACGTTCCCTCCTGGTATAAATATTAGATGGGTCTACCTGGTTTTTTTGGTGATAATTCTAGGTTACCGCCCATCTTTAACTAAAAGATACATTGCTTACTGTATTATGTCAAAAGGATAGACTATTTCTAACATCATGAAGGCTTATAATAAAAGGAGGATAATTTATGTAAACTTTATGGCGTAAAAAATACCTCCTCCATGGTTTTTAATGGGAAATAATGCGTTATTCAGGAATGCAGGAGGCGGAAGGGGAAAATATACCGGCGCCTGCTAAAGGGTAACCGGGCGGTGGGATTAATAAGGGGTTGACTTTAGTGTTGAACTTAATATAGATTAGGTATAGTGTATAAGAAGTTGAACAAGGAGAGGAGATGGAAAGGTGAGCAAAAACGGCAGTAAAGACCTGGAAGAGTTGACCCTACAAGATCTGGCCCAGATGCTCTGGAGGCAGCGTATAATTATAGTAGTTGTAACCCTGGCTGCTGTAGTGGCTGGTGGTTTGTACGGGGCTTTGCTTTCCCCGGTGGAAACCATGTACAGCAACCATGCCGTGGTGGACCAGGATGCCTATAACGTCAACAATTACGTTTTGGAAGAAACCCTGGATTCAAGCCTGGTGGAAGAAATAGCGGAAAACTATCAAAGCGGCTCTACACTGCAAGCCACCTTTGAGCTGGAAGTAGTGCAGGAAGCCGAGCTTATCAGGATACAGGCCCGTGGGGAAGACGAGCAAGAGCTGAATTCGTTTTTAAAGAATATGGGCCTGGAAATAGTGGATATGGCCAGGGATATCCGCCTTCGTGCCCTGGATTTTGAAATAAGTAATTACCAGAGGGCGGTGGACCGTATAGATTCGCAAATAATGCAGCACCTGGGTGAAGCATCCGGGGAGGAGATTGACCAGGTATCGCCCCGGGATTTCTACCAAATGCTGGATGAGGATGCCGATATTCTCCTGGAAAGCCTGTTTGAAAGCCGGGCCGAGAAGATGAGCGAGCTTATGGAAAAAGAAGCGGTGCGCGATTACATCCTGGAGGAGGAAACTACGATGGCTGAAAAAGACATGGTAATGGTACAGTCCGCGGAAGCCGCGCCCCATTATGCCATGGGGACTCCCAGGACAAATGTAGTTTTGGCGGGCCTGATCGGACTGGCGCTTTCCTGTTTTATAGCAATTCTTCGGGAACGGCTGCGCACTTCTTAACCCGGCTTACTTTGTTCTTTACTTTGTTCTTTATTTTGTTCATAGAAAGGCGGAAATAAATTGCGGGAAGCGGGGATTGTTAAATCCGGCATTAAACTGGGCAGGTGCTTTCGCCTCCTCGTATCTTCACCTTTAGGATTGCGCAGCCTGTTGTTTTACCTCTTTCTGGGGCTTTTATTTGGCTTTGCTGCTGTATCTGTAAATGTTTACCTGGCCTTTTTTTTAGCCCTGTTCTTTGCCTCAGGCTTCTTACTCCTGCTGCCCGGAAAAAAGCAGGCCCTGCACTGGTTACTATTGGTATTCCTGGCGGGACTGCCCCTGTGCAGCCTTGGTTTTATGCCCGGGATTCAGCAATACAGTGCCTATGTTCCCACACTTTTTACTTTTGTTTTTGGTTTGTTACTGCTGATTTTACTGTTCGACCGGGCACCGGTATACCGAATTGTTTCCCCTGTTACCCTGCCGTTTGCTGCCTCCGCGGTTCTTTACGTGGCCGCATTGTTTTTGTCAATCCTGGTGGCGGCAGACCAACCCTTGAGCCTTGCGCTTTCCATGCGGGCTTTAATGGTGTTGCTGGTTTTTTTCGGTCTTCTGGGTGCAGTTGCATGGAGAACCCGGGTGGTTGAATCCCTGCTATGGATGCTCTCCGCCCTGGGTGTGGTTTTTGGCCTGGGGGCCCTTGCTACGGCGTTCCTGGGTGATATAGGAGTGGGACCTTTTGTGTTGCAGGTATACGAGCATTTTTACGAGGCGGGCTTACCCCGGGTAGGCTCTATTTTTTACAACCCCAACAGCCTGGGGATATTTTTGCTCTATTCCCTGGCTTCTACGGTAATGCTTGCTTTTGCCATGCTCTGCCGCCGCCCATTTAAACATCAGAACCTGCTTTATCCCGCGGTGTATGCCTTGATAGGGCTTCAGCTGCTGGGGCTTTTGTTTACTTTTTCCCGCTCTTCTTTCCTGGCCCTGGCTGTTTTTGTCGCGCTTTTTTTGTTTTTTAACTGGCGCAGGATGTTTTACCTGGGCCTGGTTTTAATGGTCCCGGCGGTGGTATGGATGCAGGCCCGGTTTGCAGATGTGCTGCAGGAATTCTTACGCATATCCCGGTTGCTGGCGGGTCGTGAAAACATGTGGAGCGACGGGGTGGAGCTGTTTATGCAGAGCCCCTTGCTGGGCATTGGCCTTGGCGGGTGGCAAGCAGTAACCGACTGGGGTGTTTCCGTACACAATTCTTACCTGCGTATGGCTATGGAACTGGGGGTGGTAGGCCTTGCAGCTTACCTGGGTATGTTATTTTCCTTGCTGTTTTTAATGCTTTACCGCATAAACAAAATAGAGCCGGCTACGCCGCGCTTTGTGTTCCTTACCGGTATATTTTCCCTGGTAATTGGACTGATGCTGGTAAAAATATTTGAAGTGTTTTTTATAGGCGGCACTTCGTTTTTGGATATTTATTTTGTTTTTATACTCACCCTGGGTTTAAGCCTGTCCCGCCGTAGGAAGGAAGGGGAAGAAAAGGGGGAAGAAAAAGGTAAAGATGTAGTTTTGAACTCAGAAGTTGGAGGTTTTTAAGAAGCAAGAAGACAGAGGTCAGAAGTCAGAAGCCAGAAGTAATAAAGGTAATAAAGATGATTACAAAATAAAATAATGAGAATGAGATAGGAGGGATTTTTTGATTGCTATAATAGGAGCCGGGGGACATGCTTCTTGTGTTTACGAATGCCTGCTTACCGCCGGGGAAACGGTTGCAGGTTTTTACGACGATGACCCCCGCCTGGAGGGCAAGGAAATTGTGGACGGTAAAAAGGTGCTGGGGACCCCGGACCGGCTTGAACAGGAGGAACGTATAAAAACTGTTTTTGTAGCCTTTGGAGATAACCGGCAGCGCCTGGAAAGGTGCCGTTACTACAGCAGTTGCGGCTACCGCCAGCCGCGGGCAGTGCATCCCCGGGTTTACATTTCTTCTTTTGCCCGGGTGGGGAAAGGAAGTTTTCTTATGGGAGCCGCACTGGTAAACCCCCGCGCCCGGGTAGGAGATTATGTAATTGTTAACACCAGCGCCACGGTAGGCCATGACTGTGTACTTGAAAGCGGGGTGCAGGTGGGCCCCGGGGTTAACCTGGCCGGGGGCAGCTACCTGGAAGAAGGCGCTTTTGTGGGCATTGGCGCCAGGGTAGCCCCCAACGTTCGCATTGGCGCCTGGTCCGTGGTGGGAGCCGGGGCGGTGGTTCTGCACGATGTCCCGCCCGGGGTATCGGTCTATGGTACCCCGGCCCGGGTAAAGGAACAGTAGGGCAAGGCGAATAATACTGTGCCCGGGGGGAGCGGTTGAATCGTTTCCCCCTTTCCCGGAACTATACTTTTTCGGGTTCGGGCTTTTGCCATGCTTTTACTGCTTTTACTATTGGTAGAGAAAAAAATGGAGATGCGGGGGAGATAATTGGAGCATATTGACCACCGGCAGAACAAAGCCCTTTTTCAGTGGACCGCGATAATCATGGCCTTGAATTTATCCAGCCGGCTCCTGGGTTTCGGGAGAGAAGTGGCCATTGCTTATTCTTTTGGCGCTACTGCCCAGGTGGATGCCTACGTGGTGGCCATGCTGGTTCCCACCATCTTTTACGTTTCCGTGCGGGAGGCGGTCCGGACTGTTTTTATTACCGTTTACGGCCGCTATAAAAACAGCGAGGAAGACCGCCATGTAATTATTAATACGGTGGCTTTGCTCTTATCCCTGGTGTTGCTGGCAGTGTTTATCCTTACCGCTGTTTTTACCCCCACCCTGATTTCCCTGATAGCACCCGGGTTTGAGGCAGGCACTTTTAAAACCGCGGTTCACCTCATGCGGATATTATTGCCCGCCACTGTATTCCTGGGCCTGGCGGGGCTTTTTGCCGGCTACTTGCATTCCCACCACCGCTACCTGAGTCCCGCCCTGGTGGGTGTTCCCTTTAACCTGTTTATTATCGCCTCGGCCCTTTTTGGGGGCGCTTATTTTGGTATAGAGGGGTTGGCCTGGGGAAGTTTCGCCGGGTTGATGTCCATGTTCTTTATCCAGCTTCCCGCCACCCTGCGGCTGGGATTGTCACCCCGCCGGGGGGTATCTTTTTCCCACCCCGGCATGAAAAAAATGGCGGTGCTTTTGACCCCGGTGGTGATATCAACAGCCGCGCTGGAAATAAAGCAGCTGGTAGACCGCACTTTTGCTTCTTTCCTGCCTGAAGGCGCCGTGGCGGTTTTAAATTATGCCGAGCGGGTATACAACCTTCCCTATAATATAGTGATCCTGGCTTTGCTGACGGTTCTTTACCCCACCCTGGTGGAACACTATTCCCGGGGTGATTTTGCCCGCTTTAAAGAAGATCTCAATTTAAGCCTGCGCGTTACCGCTTTTCTCATGCTGCCCATGCTGGGCGGATTGGTGGTTTTAAGCGAACCGGTTATCCGGGTGGTGTACGAAAGGGGCGAGTTCGATGCCGCCGCCACCGGGTTAACCGCATACGCCCTGGCCCTGTTCAGCCTGGGGCTGTTGGGGTTGGGGGTACGGTTCATTTTGGACCGCACTTTTATTGTAATGTACGATACCCGAACTCCCATGTTGGCTACTCTTTTTATGGTGGGGCTGAATGTGGGGCTTAATTTTGTTTTGATTGGCCCCCTGGAGCACGGCGGCATTGCCCTGGCCACGGCACTGTCCCTTACTGCAGGGGCGGCCCTGTTGGCGGTTGTCTTACACCGGCGATTAAAGCCCCTGGGCTGGCTGCGTTTCTTTGGCACCCTGTGGCGCAGCGCTGCTGCCGCCGTGGTTATGATGGGGATGTTGTGGTACCTGTATCCCCTGCTGGAGTCCGCCTGGCCTCCCGTATCGTTTACCGTCCAGGCCCTGCAGATGGCCCTGCTTGTAGCCGTGGGGGGCACAGTTTACTTGGGCGCCGCCGTTTTGCTGGGGATGGAGGAACCGGCCTGGGTCTGGCGCCATACCCGGGAGATAGC
>PWGO01000031.1 GCA_003554525.1 Syntrophomonadaceae bacterium
TATTCATCTCCGGCTCTTCTTTGGTTTCTTCCGGTGTTACCCGCCTTATCTCGGTTTCTATATCACTGCCGCTTCCGGCACCGGCCACGCCAGCAACCATAATCAATACTATGATCGCTAAAAGTAAGGGCAACACAAAAGGTTTGCCCGAACAGCAATTCATTGATGCTACACCTCCCCGGGGGATGTATAAATTTACAGTATATTTTGTTAATTTATGCTTGCTTTTTCTTTTATTGGGGTTATTATATCAGATACATGTCACACCTGAGTCACACTTTTGGGGTTTTATAAAAATTTTTATAAAAAAATTTTAATCTGCTTTCTTGCAAATTTAACCCGGTTGTTTTTTTGAGGGTTTTGAGTTAATATTTGTAACTTTATACTTCTTATTTCTCATAAGGTGCTGATCGTTATACACACTAGACACCGGTAAGACAAGTAGTGTTGTTCCGCTGGCGGGGGGAAAATTAAAGGTGGGGGGTATTTTTGCTTTTCTCGTCTTTTACTTCTGACTTCCGACATCTGACCTCTAACTTCCAAAAAGGTATCCCCCCCATCTTAATCTTCCCCCACGGTGGGGGGAAGAAAAATGCCCGCGGCAGGGAAGTATAAAAATGAACCCGGAGGTAGTAGCTTTACCCCGGGGGTCAAGTAGCACTTACGTTGGCGATTCGAAATCATCCCCCCTGGTGATAGCACTAACATCGCACAGGAACGGCATTATATCCCCTCCCTAAAACTCTTTTAGCTACTGGTGATAGCACTAACACCGCACGGGAACCCGGGAGTCCCTTTGCTACATTATGGCCCGCAGGTGCTTGAGTGAATTAATATTGCCGATTTCGTCAAGATTTACGGTAATTAAGTCAAATCGAGAAGAGATTTCTCTTTTAACTACATTCTGCAGGTAATGTTCGGCCACCCGGTAGAGTCTCCTGGTCTTTTCCCGGGTAATAAACTCTTCAGGGTTTACAGAAGGGTTATTCCACCTGCTCCTTACCTCCACAAATACCAGCGTACCGCCATCCCTGGCTATTATATCCACTTCCCCAAACCGACAGCGGTAATTATTCTTTACTACTGTCATCCCCTTGCTTTCCAGGTATTCCCTTACACGCCTCTCTACCAGGGTCCCTTTACCCCTACGGTTTTTCACGGGTAATGTTCACTCCCCGCCTATTTTAAGATCACTAAATAAGCTCAGGCGTTTATTAGGCCCGAGTAATAATCAAAGATTATGGAGAAAAGATCTACGGTGCGGGGGCGCCGGGCCAAACCGCTTAACGGCTTCACGGTGTTCCCGGGTTGCATACCCCTTATGGCTGGCAAACCCGTAAGCGGGGTACTGCCGGTCCAGTTCCTGCATTATTTCATCCCGGGTCACCTTGGCTACAATAGAAGCCGCAGCTATAGAAGCACAAAGGGAATCGCCCCTTTTAACCGGGCGCTGGGGAAGATTAAGCCCCTTTAGGGGAAAGCCGTCAACCAGTACAAAGTCCGCTTTTTCTTCCACCTTTCCTACCGCCCGGTTCATGGCCAGAAGGGAAGCGTGGTAAATATTCAAACGGTCTATTTCCTCCACCCCGGCCATCCCCCATCCTAATGCTTCCGCTTTTTCTTGGATTTCTTGATACAGCCGTTCCCGCTGCAGGTGAGGTATTTTCTTGGAATCGTTCAGGCCGTTTAAAATCAGGCCGGGAGGAAGCACAACCGCAGCGGCTACTACCGGGCCGGCCAACGGGCCTCTTCCCGCTTCGTCCACGCCCGCCACATAAGCGTACCCGGATCTCTGGACAGCTCTTTCCAGTCGAAACATACGGCGCAGCCTCTGCAACTCTTTACGCTTCTGCTCCTGCCGCTTTTCATGCCTCTGCAGAAGCTGCTGCACGCTTTTCCGGCTGTCTTTTTTTAGTTCTTCAATCTCTTTCCCGGAAAGCAAGCCCTGTTCCAGGCTGCTTGCAATTTCCGAGACGGTCCATTTGCTCCTCATATTCTTTACCCGTCGCTCTCCCAAAATAAAAACTACTTTTTAACAATCAGCCATTTTATTGCTGTACCAGGGAAATAATATAAATTCAACCTAATCAGTCCCCGGTTCAACGGGCCTTTCCAGGGAAATCTTACCAAGGCGGCCTTCCCGGAAATCCTTCAAGAGTACTCCTGAAGCTTCCGTAAAGTCAACCTCTCCCCCGGATACAAGACATCCCCGTGCGCGCCCTATTTCCTCCAGCATATGTTCCGGCAAGCGTTCCTCGCCTGCTTCCAGGCGGTACCTGGTACTCAATCCCCCCAGGCAGCCGTAGTCTTTCATTATTTCTATCAGCCAGCTGGCCGTTTCTACGGGATCGTACCTTTTGGGAGGCAGGATTCCGATAGCCGCCAGGCACTGGTAAGAAAACTCCTCTTCCACTTCAGGCTGTAGAACCCCGGGGGTGTCCAGCATTTCCAGCCCGGGTTGAATGCGCACCCACTGGCTTCCCCGTGTTATACCGGGGCGGTCCCCGGTGCGGGTAGCTTTTTTCTTTAAAAGCAAGTTTACCAGGGTGGACTTCCCCACGTTGGGCATCCCCGCAACCATTAAACGAAGGGGGCGGTTAAACCGGGCAAACTTGCTTGAAGCCCGGTATTCCTGCAGGAACGAAAAAAGCTCCGCAGTAGAAAACAGGGAGCTAAACGAAAAAACCTTAAAACCGTTTTCCTGGTAATAATCAACCCAGCCGCGGGTAATTTTTTTATCGGCCAGGTCGGATTTATGTAATATTAAAGCGTGTCCACGGGAAAAACCGCTACCGGAAAGGTATGTGTTTTTACTGCTTCGGGGGGCCCTGGCGTCCACCAGCTCCAGAACCACATCCACAACCTTTATCATCTCTTTGACTTTTTTAAATTGTTTCTGAGAATGGGCAAGGTGCTTTTTACCCCCCAATTTTAACTGCTCCTTTCTTTGTTACTCCCGCATTTCACTTCTCCCCGGTTAAGGTTACAGTATTCTCAAGTTGGAGAATGGCCAGAAAACCATAAAAGCCCTCCCCTTGAAGCGTTCCTCTGATACAAACCCTACCGATTCGCTCCTGCTGTCCTTGCTGCTATCCAGGTTATCTCCCAATACAAAGTATTTATCCTGCGGCACTTCTACCGGGCCATAGCTTTCCACTTTGTTGTTTTCAGAATCAACCAAATCAAAGTATTCTTCGCTTACTATTTCCCCGTTGCGATAAATGTTGTTGTTCTCTATTTTAATTTTATCCCCGGGAACACCAATAACCCTTTTAATAAAATCCCGGCTGCTGGTATATTTAAAAACGGCAATCTCCTCCGGTTCTGGCTCGTTAAAATAGTACACAAATCGGTTTACAATTACTCTTTCCCCGTGTTGAAGGGTGGGGAGCATGGAGTCCCCATCCACTACCAGTATTTCAATAACAAAGCTCCTGATAAGCAGGGCAAGCATAACAGCTATAAGTATAGATCGAACCCAGTCCCACAGCTCTTTGACTGTAAACACCTCCGCTTTAGAAATTAAGTGATTAACTGTAACTACTCAGGTTAAGGTAACTTTACACCGGGACCAACTTTACTTCTGACTTCCGACCTCTGACTTCTTGAATAGGGGGTCTTTATTTTTCTCGTCTTTTA
Source organism: Syntrophomonadaceae bacterium (assembly GCA_003554525.1). Classification (GTDB taxonomy): domain Bacteria; phylum Bacillota; class Dethiobacteria; order DTU022; family PWGO01; genus PWGO01. Next base: position 3,640 of record PWGO01000031.1, read on the forward strand.
CTTCTGACTTCCGACCTCTAACCTCTAACTTCCAAAAAGGTGTCCCCCATCTTGATCTTCCCCACGGTGGGGGCAAGAAAGAAGCCCGCAGCAGGGAAGTAAAAAAATAACCCAGAGATAGTAGATTTACCCCCGGTGTCAAGTAGCACCCACATTGGTGCCTCGACATCTTCCTTCCCCCTGGTGGGAAAGGAATTAAAGGTGGGGGGGTTATTCTCTAAACTTTTACCCTGTACTGTAAGTAGTTACGATTAAGTCTGGTTTAAGTACAACCCGGGATAGTACCCGGCTGCCAAAACTAACCGGTATTTGTTCGCACGAATAAAACAGATGCACTTAAAACCAAAGTAGCCGTGTAAACACAGGCATAAAGAAAAAGAACCGGTCAATCTAATAAGCAAGCCCTTATCTTTTTTCTTTAATGCGGGTTTTCTTACCTTCCAGTTTCCGCAAGAAATACAGGCGCGACCTGCGAACCGCACCCCTTTTAATCACTTTTATACTCTGGATGCCCGGGGAATGCAGGGGAAAAGTCCTTTCTATCCCTATACCGTAAGAAACACGCCTGACGGTAAATGTTTCTTTCATTCCCCCGCCCCTCCTGCGGATAACTATTCCTTCAAAAGCCTGGGTCCTTTCTCTTCCACCTTCTACCACTTTCACATTAACCCTGACCCTGTCGCCGGAAGAAAAAGAAGGAAGATCTTCCCGGATGTACCTGTTTTCTACCTCTTGTATCAGGTCCATTATTTACGCCTCCTTAATACCATTATATTATGATTTTATATTTTTCCCGGTGCCGGATAAAAAGTATTATACCACACCATACCGCAGGTTACAACGCAAATCGGGAAAGCAAGAATCCCCTGATCTGCTTAATTTAAAGCTTGCTGCTATCGTTATTAGTTGTTTCCATAAACTGCCGGTAAAGATCCGGCCTTTTTTGACTGGTGTTTTCCAGTGCTTTCTGTCTCCTCCATTCTTTAATGCGGCCGTGATCCCCTGACAAAAGTATTTCCGGGACTTTCATGCCTCGGAATTCGGAAGGTCTGGTATACTGGGGATACTCCAGCAGTCCTTCTTCAAAAGATTCTTCATTTACAGCCTCACGGCTAAGCAACCCCGGCAACAGCCTGACCACGGCATCAGTTACAACCATGGCTGGAATTTCTCCCCCGGTTAAAACGTAATCACCTATGGATAACTCTTCATCTATAAGACCGCTGCGCACCCTTTCATCAACACCTTCGTAGTGACCGCATATTATTACCAGGTGTGCCTGCCGCAACAGCTCTTTTGCTTTCTGCTGGCTAAACACCCCACCCTGCGGCGACATTAAAATAACCTGCGGGCTGCTGCGGCTCTCCGCCTTTATGTTCTCCACCGCTTTAAACAGGGGCTCCGGTTTAAAAACCATACCCTTACCCCCGCCGTACGGGGTGTCATCTACCTGTTTATGCTTGTCTTCCGTAAAATCTCGCAGGTCAAACAGCCTGATATCTACCAGGCTCTTTTCCAGTGCCCTGCCGATCATGCTCTCCCGGAATGGCCCGTCAAACATGCCCGGGAAAATAGTAACTATATCTATACGCACAGGCGATCATCTCCAGCCCTAAAGCTCCAGCAAACCTTCCGGCGGGTCCACAGTTATGCGCTGCTTCTCCAGGTTTATTTCCGTTATCATCTGCCTGACCGCCGGTATCAGGTAATTCTTTCCGCTACCGTCACCGGAAACCACGTAAGTATCTTGGCCCCCGGCGGGAATTATATCCTGCACCACCCCCAGGTATACACCTTCCATGGTATACACCTGCAATCCTGTAATCTGGTCGTAGTAATAATGCCCCTCGGGCAATGCCACCCTTTCGTGCGGTGCAATATACAGGTACTTCCCCCGCAAGCCATCCGCGGCGCCTTTATCCTCCACGCCTTCAAATTTTAACAGCCACAATTTCCCGTGGAAGCGGGCCTTCTGCACCTTCATAAGCAGGCACTCACCCGCACTGTCTTCCCCTACCTTTACCTCTTCCAGGCGGTAACATCTCTCCGGGTAGTCGGTGTAAGGGAAAACTTTTACTTCACCTTTAACCCCATGGGAAGACAGTACCTGGCCAATGCAGACAAGCTTTTCTTCCAACCGCATTACCCCCGAGCAGGACTCTCATCAAAGGCAATATTTTGAGTAGCATCCACCTTTACTGCCTTTATCCCTTTATCTTATCTTACTGGATTATTTCCACCATAACCTTTTTATCCTCTTTAACTGCCGCAGCACCTACTACCGTACGAATGGCCTTGGCAATGCGGCCTTCTTTGCCAATAACTTTTCCCATATCCTCCTGGGCTACTCTCAGCTCAAGGATAATGGAACGCTCCCCTTCCACTTCACGAACATCCACTTCCTCGGGGTTATCCACCAGGGCCCTGGCAATTTGCTCTACTAAATCTCTCAACGTCTAAACCTCCTTTGGATTTAGGGTGAAAAAATACACTACAAGCTGTTGTTTTGCTGCAGCAGCTTTTTTACCGTCTCAGAAGGCTTTGCGCCCCGCGACAGCCATTCCTGTACTTTTTCGTCGTTGATTTTAAATGTTACCGGGTCCGTACCCGGGTTGTAGTATCCCAGCTCTTCAATAAACCTGCCATCCCTGGGCGAACGAGAATCGGACACTACAATGCGGTAAGACGGATTCTTTTTGGCTCCCATCCTTTTAAGTCGTATGCGTACAGACAATAAATTACACCTCCTGTATATTCTATTGGAAA
>PWGO01000144.1 GCA_003554525.1 Syntrophomonadaceae bacterium
GGGGTGGAAATCCACCACCGTGAAGAAGTAGTGCCTCCCGATATGGATAAAGAAGAGTACAGGGAAATTATCGCTCAAATGATGGAAGAAAGCAAACAGGTTGCCAAGGTTGTAGCTTTGCGCAGGGCCGGTTATGACGTGGAAGTCAGGGGCAAAGGAATAGAAGTACATGATTTTTTGGAGGACAGTCCCGCAGAAGAGATTTTGCGAAAAGGTGATATAATAACGGAAGTTGACGGGGATAAAGTAAATTTTGCCAATGAGGTAGTTGTTTCAGTGCAGGACAGGGAGGTGGGGCAGAAAGTGGGATTAACCGTAAAGAGGGATGAAGAGATTAAACATTTATCGGTGCCTACAACTGAACATACGGAAGATCCTTCACTGCCTGCCATGGGGGTGTATATTACTACCCTGGGCTGGGAAGCGGATTTTCCATTTGAAATTAATATTGATGCCGGGGAAATAGGGGGGCCCTCGGCTGGATTGATGTTTGTGCTGGAAGTGCTAAATCAATTAACGGATAAAGATTTGACCGGCGGGCATACTATTGCAGGAACCGGGACTATAGATATAGACGGTCAGGTGGGAAACGTAGGTGGGGTAAAACAGAAAGTAAATGCTGCGGAAAATAAAGGAGCAAAAATATTTATGGTGCCTTCGGGCAACTACAGGGAAGCCGCTGCCGCGGCAGGAGATATCAGGGTTATTCCTGTAGGCGATGTAGAAGAAGCCATAAATGAGTTAAATAAACTGGAACCGGCCGCTTCCAGCGAAGTTGGGTTTCTGTACAGGGATGCTGTGCCTGATCAAGTTGCTATTTTTGACAGCCTTCAACTCTTTATGGTACACTTATAAAAGAAAATTTCCCGAGTAAACCAGGTAGTCGCGGAGGTCAAAGGCCTTCGAGGAAAGTCCGAGCTCCGCAGGGCAGGGTGCTGGGTAACGCCCAGTGGGGGTAACCCCAAGGATAGTGCCACAGAAAGAAACCGCCCCGCGTTCAACCTGGAAGAGAAAACTTGAAGTAGTGTTTAGGGGTTTTGTATTTCTCTTCATAATAGGGGAATACGAAGCCAGCTTTATTTTTCTCCTGCAGCTTGAACGCGGGGTAAGGGTGCAACGGTGCGGTAAGAGCGCACCAGCGGCCAGGTGACTGGCCGGCTAGGTAAACCCCACCCGGAGCAAGACCGAATAGGAGGGGGATGAAGTTGCCCGCTGACTCCTCGGGTAAAGGTCGCTGGAGGTGCCAGGCAACTGGTGCCCTAGATAGATGACTACCACTCTCCGGTATTTAGCAGCCGGGAGGCGGCTGAATACCGGAGAGAACAGAACTCGGCTTACAGGTTTGCTCGGGGAAAAGCAAGGTGCCGCACACACATGGAGGTGCGGCACCTTTTTTTAAGGGGGAGGGGGTAGGGTGAAGTTAGAATGAAATTATATAGTGAGTATAAGACCAGAATATGTTAAGATAATTTGTACAGGGAAGTGTAGGAGGGGTTTGCTTGGTCCAGGATATGTCGGGTATTAAAAATTTTCTCCAGACAGTCTTTTCCAGCAAAGGAATATTTGGCAACAAATCTTCGGAAGGACAATCCCTTCGGCTGCTGGCTAAGGTTTTAAAAGTAGAAAAACAAAATATTGTATTGATGTCGAACCAGGGGAGGCTGCAGGGCAGGATAGAAACTCCCGTATTTCATGGGGAGCACCTGCTGCTGGAGTTTTCCGGAGTGAAAAAAGGGCGCCTTCATTACCGGATTCTGGCCCGTTCTGCGTTTGCACAGGACACGGAAGGGGGCCGCCCCGGGGAAATCAAGCAGCCTCTTTTATGGAGTTTCCTGGTGAATCCTGGCGATGGTTACCCGGATTACCCGGTGCTGGTAAGGTATAACCCGCAGCAGGATAACGAGGATTATTACCGTTCTTCTTCTTCGGGGGAAAAAAGGAAATCCATGCTGGAGTTTATAGTAGATACAAAAAACCTGGGTTTGATCATGATAAAGCTTCAGCTTTTTGAGGATAAAGTACACTGCTCTTTCCTGGTGGAGGAGGAAGCGTCAGGCAAGGCTTTAGAGGAAGAAGCGCTCAACTCTCTGGGAGACGAGGGAGCTGAAAAAAGAAAGTCTGCCGCCGGGATTATAGACTGGAAAGTGCATCCGGTTCGCCAGGAGCTGCTTCGCAGCGCCCCTGAAGGAAGCTTTTCCTTAAACAAGAAAGCTTGAGTTTACATAAAAGGACGGTATAACCATGTCTCGGAAAAGTAATAATCATGAAAGTAGTAATTATGAAAAGCGAAGGGCGGTTGCTCTACGTTACCGTCAGGATGAAGATAATGCCCCGGCAGTGGCTGCATCCGGCGAGGCCCGTATTGCTGACAAAATAATTGAAATTGCCAGGGAGCACGGCGTGCCGGTGCATCAAAACAGGGAAGTGGCTGAAGCCTTGATGGACCTTAAACTGGGAGAGGAAATCCCGGTGGAGCTTTACGAGGCGGTAGCCGCCATTCTTGCCTTTGTGTTCCAGGCTGATATCAACCAGGAGAAAGGAGACAAATAGTTTTGATTGATTTTATTAAGTTCCTGGGCACCGCGGGTGCAAGGTTTGTGGTATCAAAACAGCTTCGTTCTTCTGCGGGGCTGTGGTGTTCTCTGGGGGGCAGCAACATTTTAATAGATCCCGGCCCGGGCACACTACAAAGGTGTTTATCAAGCCGACCCAGGCTGGACCCGGAATCGCTTGATGGTATTGTACTTACCCACCGCCATATCGATCATTCCACGGATATGAACATAATGGTTGAAGCCATGACCTCCGGTACTTTTAACCGTAAGGGAAAAGTTTACCTGCCCCGGGATGCCCTGGATGAGGAACCGGTTTTGTACCGTTACTTGCGGAAATCGGTAGAGGAAGTTGTGATATTGAAAAAAGGAAACAGTTATAAAATAAGCGAAAATGTTGTTTTTGCTACCCCGGTCAGCCATATACACGGTGTGGAAACTTACGGGTTAAAATTTAAAACCCCCGGGGGAACGGTTTCGTTAATTGCTGACACCAGGCCTTTTACAGAACTTGCCAAAGCTTACAGGTCTGATATAATTATACTAAATGTAGTTTTATACCAGCCGGTATACCATAAAGAAGTGCAGCACCTTGATTTGGAAAATGCTGCGGAGTTAATTAGAAAGATCAATCCACGGCTGGCTGTTCTTACCCATTTTGGGATGACCATGCTTAAGCAAAAACCGTGGGAGCTGGCTTCCCGGCTCAGCGAAGAAACCGGGGTAAAAGTTGTTGCTGCGTATGATGGATTTAAGCTTGAGTTAAGCGGTTATCTGGAAGGAGAAAAGATATTAACCGGCGAAGAAGTGAAGAATGAATAATTAGAAGAAGTATTATTATTATCCGGGAGGTTGATTGTGTTGGTAAAAGCAAGTCCTCAGGAACAATTTGAACTTATTAAAATGAACACGGAGGAAATTATTAATGAAGATGAGCTAATACAGAAGTTACAGCGTTCTTACCGGGAAGGAGTTCCTTTAAAAATAAAGCTGGGTTTTGATCCCTCTGCGCCGGATCTTCACCTGGGTCATGCGGTGGTTCTTCATAAGATAAGAACCTTTCAAAACCTGGGACACCAGGTAATTGTCCTGCTGGGGGATTTTACTGGAAGAATTGGAGATCCTACCGGAAGGTCGGAAACTCGTCCGCAGCTTACCGAAGAAGAAATTGAAGCCAATGCTAAAACTTATAAAGAACAGTTGTTTAAGCTTCTTGATGAAGAGAAAACCAGGCTGGTATACAACAGCACCTGGCTTTCTAACATGACTTTTGCCCGGGTGATTGAGCTGGCTGCCAAATACAGCGTGGCCAGGATGCTGGAAAGAGAAGATTTTGCCAGGAGGTACCGGGAAGGTTATTCTATAGGAATCCACGAGTTTTTTTATCCACTAATGCAGGGTTACGATTCGGTAGAGCTGGAAGCCGATGTGGAGCTTGGTGCAACAGAGCAAAAGTTTAATTTATTAATGGGACGGCAGCTGCAAAGGGAATACGGCCAGGAGCCCCAGGTGGCTTTGACACTTCCTATTTTAACGGGCACTGACGGGGTTCAGAAAATGAGCAAAAGCCTGGGCAATTATATTGGTATCAACGAGCCACCCGAAGAAATCTATGGGAAAGTAATGTCCATACCGGATGAAACCATGGAAGAATACTATCACCTGGCTTCGGGCATGCCCCGGGAAGAAGTTGAAGAAATCATGGAAAGCGTTAGGGAAGGTAGTATGCATCCCCGGGATGCAAAAATGAAGCTGGCCCGGGAAATTATTAGTCTCTATTATGGTGCTGATGAGACCAAAAAAGCAGAAAGGCATTTTATGCAGGTTTTCCAGCAGCAGGGCCTTCCTGATGACATACCCGAAGTAAAATTTAACCGGGAGGAGTGGCCGGAATCTCCCGACCTGGTTAAAGTTTTGGTGAAATCAGGAGCTGCTGCCAGCAACAGCGAAGCCAGGAGGCTGCTTCAGCAGGGCGGTGTGCGCGTAGACGGTGAGCGGGTAAATGATATAAACGCTACAGTCAATGGTAAAAAAGAATTGCTGTTGCAAGTGGGCAAGCGCAGATTTTTAAAGGTTAGATGGGAATAATAACACTTATTAGAGGTGAGAGGTGAGAGGTGAGAAAAGAAAAGACACCCCATCTTTAACACCTCCCCCATCAGGCTATTCGTTATACACACTTAACACCGGAGGTAAAGCTACTACCTCCGGGTTATTTTTTTATACTTCCCTGCTGCGGGCATTTTTCTTCCCCCCACCGGGGGGGAAGATTAAGATGGGGGGGATACCTTTTTAGAAGTTAGAGGTCAGAAGTTAGAAGTAAAAGATGAGAAAAGTAAAAAGACTACTTTTCAAGAAACAAGAAGTCAGATGCAAGAAGCAAGAGAAAAATAAAAGACCCCCCACCTTTAATTCCTCCCCCACCAGGCTGACCCTGTTACACACTTGACAACGGAGGTAAGAATAATAGTCCGCCAGCGGAGTGAGAGGTAAGAGGTGAGAAAGCTATTGTAAACAGATCATATGATTACTTTTTCTCACTTCTCACTTCTCACTTCTCACTTCTAACCTCTAATCTCTCACCTCTAAGCCACCCATGCATATTATAAAACCGGATTGAATCTATAGCCCGGTACCGTTGATAGTCTTGCAGGCTTATTTTCAATTTGCCAACTGCCCGGAGTAAACGAGAAAGGATGAATATTTAACATTAATCTTAAATAGATATAATAGACGGGGGGATGTTTATGAGATGGAGAAGCCGGCGTTTTGGTCGTTCCAGAAAGCCGGGTTTTTTATCTTTCGTAGTAATAATAGTTATAATATTTCTTCTGGTAGAAGGCGTATTTTTTTTAGAAAGGCAGCTGCGACCTTCTGTAGTGGCAATTGCATCGGTTAAAGCAGACATACTGGCAACCAATGCAATTAACGAGGCAGTATTGGAAAAAATGACCGAGGATACCAGCTATAAAGAGATTATTGATGTGGAGAAAAACAATAACGGAGATATTGTAATGGCACAACTGAACAGCATGGAAGTAAACAGGCTTCTTTCAGAAACTACTATCGCCACCCAGAGGGCTTTAAAAAAGCTGGAGAAAAAGGAGCCAATTAAAATCCCTATAGGAGAGGCCATGGACAATTATTTGCTGGCTACATATGGGCCGGGAATACCTGTAAGGCTTATTCCCATGGGTCGTGTAAATACTCGCCTGGAAGATAGCTTTGAAGAAGCCGGTATTAATCAGGTCAGGCATAAAGTTTACCTGGAGGTGGACACAGAAATCCAGATTGTAGTACCTTTCGTTTCGGCGCCTGTAGAGGTAGTAACTACAGTTCCTATAGCCGATACCATATATCCCGGAGAAGTACCGGAAACCGTGATCGACCTTGACCTGTCCAGGGGAGCGCAGCAGGAACTGATACCATAATTATTTTTGGAGATCTTTCAGGAGATCTACAGTTACACTTTTCGACAAAATTATATCTTAAATTACTATTACTCCTTTAGGGCACCTTGACAGGGTTCATTTACTGTGGTAGTATAAATCTTGCGCCGGGGAAAAAAGTAAATAAACAAAAGTTAAATTAAAAGTTTTTTGCTTTATTAACCGGCTTGACAGTAAAGAGGTGCTGTGGTAGCATTATTGCTGTGCTCAACGGAAGAGGTCATTAAGTTAGTGATTTGATTTGTTTACCGCTCTTTGAAAATTGAACAGGGCAGGAACTGAGTAAGGATTTAAGCTGCTCTCTTGCGCGATTGCGTGTTTATGTTTGAGGGTAGTTTTTAAGTTTGGTGTGTTTTATGTATAA
>PWGO01000044.1 GCA_003554525.1 Syntrophomonadaceae bacterium
AATCCGGGCACCGCCGTGTTTGCGCTGGTAGGCAAAATTAACAATACCGGCCTGGTAGAAGTACCCATGGGGACCACTCTTAACACCCTGATCTACGAGGTAGGAGAAGGAATACCCGGTGATAAACAATTTAAAGCAGTGCAAATAGGGGGGCCTTCAGGTGGATGCCTTCCCGAATCCACCCTGGATATACCCATTGATTTTGATTCCCTGAAAAATACCGGGGCTATTATGGGGTCCGGCGGCCTGGTGGTTATGGATGAAGACGACTGCATGGTAGCAGTAGCCAGGTATTTTCTGGAGTTTACACAGAAAGAATCCTGCGGCAAGTGCACTTTCTGCCGCCTGGGCACCAGGCACATGCTCGATCTTATTACCCGCATCACCAAAGGCACTGGAACCCCGGAAGATTTAGAGCTACTGGAAAGCCTGGCCAGGGAGGTCAAAGACGGCTCACTGTGCAACCTGGGACATACCGCCCCCAACCCGGTCCTTACCACCCTAAAATATTTTCGGGATGAATACGAAGCCCATATCCAAGAAGGCCGCTGTCCGGCCCGCATGTGCAAAGACTTGATTACCTTTTACATCGTCCCGGAAAAATGCAGCAAGCTATGCAGTGCCTGCGTAGGAAGTTGCCCCACCGAAGCTATCTATACCAGAGACGACGGATTAAAAGCTATTGACCAGGAAAAGTGCGTAAAATGCAACAACTGCCTTAAAGCCTGCCCCCCCGAATACAACGCGGTAGAAAAACTCTCACCGCCCGAGCAAATAAACCAGATGGAAAAAAAGGAAGGGAATAATAATGAGTAATAAAGTAACACTTTTTATTGACCAAAAAGAGATTACTGCTCCCGCCGGCGAGAAAGTTTTATGGGCCGCCCTGGAAAACGAAATATATATACCCAATCTCTGTGCGATAAAAGAAATAGAACGGCCACCGGCCAGCTGCCGCCTTTGTTTCGTGGAAATAGAAGGGGAAGGCAATCCCGTTACTTCATGCACCCGGGAAGTAAAAGAGGGAATGGTAGTGCACACCAGGAGCGAAAAAGTAGACCGCCTGGTGCAAACCGCCTTTGAATTACTGCTTTCCGACCACCGCCTTCAATGCGGGAAGTGCCCTAAAAACCGCTCCTGTGCATTACAAACCATAGCCAAAAAAAGGGGATTAAAGCTTAAAAATACTCGCCTGCCCTCCCTGGAAAGGGAAACAGAAATAGACGAAAGCCCGGAAACTTTCTCCCTGGACCGCAGCCGCTGCGTATTGTGCGGACGCTGTGTATGGGCGGACCGGCATCTGGCCGAAACGGGAGCCCTGGGTTTTTCCCGCCGCAGCATAGACCGCAGCATTACTACCTTTGAAGACCGTCCCCTTTCGGAAACCCCTTGCAACGAATGCGGCAAGTGCGTAGAAGTTTGTCCCGTTGGAGCGCTTTACTTTAAATAACAGGTGAAATTTCCGTAGTTGAGGTAAGGATTCTTTTATTCTGCAACGAATTATTATAATAATTACTAAATACCCACCCACCCATTTTATGGTAAGGAGGTTGCTTTTTATGGCTACCGAGGACAGGGTCGATGATGCCCCGGAAGAAAAACCGTGGTTTAAGCATTACGATCCCGGTGTTCCCAGGGAAATCGAGGTTCCTGACAAAACCATACCTCAATTTTATAGGGAAACCGCCGCCAGGTTCCCCCAAACCGAAGCGCTGTCTTTCATGGGAACCAAAATCTCTTACAACCGCTTGACCGGGCTTATCAACCAGTTTTCCCACGCTTTAATCAACCATACCGGCCTGCCGCAGGGTTCAAAAATAGCCATACACCTGCCCAACTGCCCCCAGTTCGTTATAGCTTACTGCGGGGCTCTGCAAGCTGGATATACTGTAGTCCCCTGCAACCCGCTATACGTAGAAAGAGAAATGGAAATCCAGCTTAACGATTCCGAAGCAGAAGCAATTATAACTTTAACCCGGTTTTATCCCATGATCAGCAGAATAAAAGAAAAAACCGGCTTAAAAAAAGTTGTCGTCACCAGTATTAAAGAATATTTCCCCGGCCACCTGCGATTACTGTACACTTTGTTCAGGGAAAAAAAAGAAGGTGACAGGGTGAATATTGCTCCCGAAGACACACGGTGGAGCGAATTCTTGAAAGGGCAAATAACAGAGCGGTCCCCTCAGGTGGAGCCGGGCCCGGATTCTCCCGCCTGTTTGCTTTATACCGGGGGAACTACGGGAGTTTCCAAGGGAGCCGTGTTAACACACCGCAACCTTATAGTTAACGCCCTGCAAACAGCCAGTTTTATGCCCGACTACAAAGAAGGCCGGGAAAAAGGATTGGCCGTGCTACCCTTTTTCCACAGCTACGGCCTTACCACACTGTTAAACCTGAGTTTTGTTAAAGGGGGAACCCTGGTCCTGGTCCCTCGATTTGACGCCAAAATGATTTTACAGCTAATAGACAAGGAAAAACCAACACTTTTTCCCGGCGTACCCACCCTGTATGTAGCTCTTATTAATACCCCGGAAATACAAAACCATGACCTGAGTTCCATTAAAGTTTGCAACAGCGGTGCCGCCCCGCTGCCGGTTGAAGTCCAGTCCAGGTTTGAAGATATATCGGGGGGGAAACTGGTAGAAGGATACGGGTTAACCGAAGCATCACCGGTGACACATAGCAACCCTGTCTACGGCTACCGAAAAGAAGGTAGCATAGGAGTGCCCCTGCCCAATACTACAGCCAAAATAATGGACATTGAAAACCCCGATAGGGAAATGCCGGTGGAAGAAAGCGGGGAATTGGCCATAAGCGGACCACAAGTAATGCAGGGTTACTACAACCTCCCGGAAGAAACGAAGAAAACCCTGCGCGGGGGTTGGCTCTACACCGGGGACATTGCCAAAATGGACGAGGACGGATTTTTTTACATTGTGGATCGCAAAAAAGACATGGTGATCGCCGGCGGCTACAACATCTTCCCCCGGGAAGTAGAAGAAGTTCTTTATACCCACGAAAAAATACAGGAAGTAGTGGTTGCAGGTGTTCCTGACGAATACAGGGGCGAAACCATTAAAGCCTATATTGTACCCAAGGAAGGAAAAGAGCTTTCCGAAGAAGAAATCAAGGAGTTTTGCAAAGAAAATATGGCAGTTTATAAAGTTCCCCGGAAAATCGAGTTCAGGGAGCAGTTACCCAAATCCATGGTAGGCAAAATTTTAAGAAGAGAGCTGGTAGAAGAAGAAAAAGAAAAATCCAGGAGGGAAGAAAAATAACCGGCAGCTTTCAAAAAACCGGGCGCCTAAAATTCCCCCCCCACCCCGGCTTATCCCTACCTGATTAGTTACTTTTAAACACGGGTTGCCATGTATTTCCAACCACTCAGGGAAGCGTGGCATATGCTTCATCGTCAAAATAAAGTTCACGTCCTTCCGGTATTTCCAGAGAAGAGGTCCTGGGAGGAGCTATAGCTTCCAGACGGTAAAGGTCCGAACTGTACCAGTTTCTTTCCGGAACAGGAAGTTTTCCCGGGGCATTGGTTACCAGTGGATAATCACTTTGCACAAAACTTTCCCGGTACAGCTCATACCACTGAAAATTTCTCTGGATATCGGTAATTACCATGTTCATATCCAGGAACTTGCCTTGTAGCAGGTGCCACTTTTTGCGGGAAGCTTCCAGGTGAGTAAGTCCAAAGTAGCCGGAAGAGCCTTCTCCCCGTAGCGCCTGTACACACCTGTTAACAAACAACAGTATGCCCTGGACCGTTTCTACCGGATCCACAAAAAAAGTATCAAAACAGCCGGAAACCTCATCCGGCAAAGGCTCCCTTACATCGTAACAACCAGCTTCAAGGTTGGTTAAACCTTCTTCTTTTGCCACCCCGTTAATATATTCCACCAGCCGCTCGTCTACTTCCAGGACCACTACCCTCTCGGGCAGCCCGCTTAATGCAGCAGCTATACCGGTAAGATCGTCATCCCCCAATATAAAAAGTTGCTGATTTTCCAGGTCCGCCCGGTTGTACATCACCATCAGGCGGGCGATTAGTGTATCAAGGTCCACCGGGCCCTGGTCATAATCCGCCACGGCCCTGGGCCTGCGCTGCAGCACTTCATTCATCTTTTTAAACACTTCTTCAAAACGCTCATTTCTAACCACGCTCCTGCCTTCACAACAGGTACAGCTAACTTCCTGCCTTTCCTTTAGATTTATTTCCCCGGCCCACTGCTTCCCTTTTTCACTCAACTTGAGGTGGGTATCGCCCCACACCAGGAGATCCTGTTCTTTCATTTCCCGCATTAGTTCTGTAAACCGTGCCAGGTGCTGATCCTGCATGGTAATAAGTTCCCAAAAAGTACAGGGTCTTTTAAGTAATGCTGATATTATTTGTCTTTTTAGTTTCTCCATATTTTTTCTCCTTTATTAGCAGTTTGGATAAACGATTGCTTTTTCGCTGCAGTGCAGCTACCCGGGCTGTTCCCGGCATCATTACACCACCAGCCCGGTCAGTTATTTTTTATTTTAGCACATTTAACAGGCATTAGAAAATGTTAGAACCAGCCCGGTCGTTTAAAAATGTATCTTATATTCTTTATGTAAAAAGTATATAATATTAATACTTTATCTTGTCAACTACTACTATCACATACTATCACATACTATCATATACGATCACAGTCACAGGTTGACAAAAGGCGGGAGGTTAAGTAAAATGACTTATAAGAACATATTTAAATATTTAGATATGTAGCACCACTCCCGGTTTTACTTTTACCACGGCATACAGGTTTAAATTCTATCTCTTCTCATCAAGCCAGAATTTTAAATATATAACTTAAAACAATCAAGTTTAGAAAGGAGTGCTTATGTTATGTTAGGCGTAGAAGCGGCAAAGCGTTATTTCGGGGAAAAAATTTTCAACCAGATCTTCACTTACTTGAAAAACGACCCTGTGAACAACCTGGACCGCCTGTACGAAATAGCCAACAGGGCTCCTCTTCTACAGGATCACAAGGAAAAAGCCAGAAAAATTAAAGAAGGGATTGATAACAACCCCGCTGTAAAGCAGTACGTAGAAAAAATCTTTAACAGCGTGGACGAAAACGTACAGCAACATCTGCTGGTTAATTTCTTTATCAACGCCAGCGTAGTAGGAATACCCAGGCAAAGGAAATTATCGGATGAACTGGGTTTCAACATCCCTTACACAATACTCATCGACCCCACCAGCAACTGCAACCTCCGGTGCGTGGGCTGCTGGGCGGGGGAATACGAAAAACACCAGGAGCTTGAACTGGAAGAACTGGACCGCCTGGTCAGTGAAGCAAAAGAGCTGGGCATTTACTTTATCGTAATGTCCGGCGGTGAGCCGTTAATGTGGCCCCACCTTTTTGAGCTGTGCGAAAGGCACAAGGACGTAGCCTTTATGCTTTATACCAACGGTACCCTCATTGACGAAGAGAAAGCACAAAAAATGCGGAAACTGGGCAACATTACTCCAGCTATTAGCCTGGAAGGCGGCAGGGAAACTACTGACCAGAGAAGAGGACGGGGGGTATTCGACAAGGTTATGAAAGCCATGGATCACCTCCGGCAAAACGGGGTAGTATTTGGCTTCAGCATAACCATAACCAGCAAAAACTGGCAGGAGGCTTTTTCAGATGAGTTTATAAATTTAATGATTGAAAAAGGCTGCCTGTACGGCTGGTCTTTCCACTATATACCGGTAGGAAGCAATCCTGATTTTTCCCTGATGATAAGCCCGGAGCAGCGCGCTTACCTGGTAAACCGGGTTATAGATATAAGACAAAACAAGCCCCTTCAAATAGCCGATTTCCGGAACGACGGCTCCCTGACCCAGGGATGTATTGCCGGGGGAAGACGTTACTTCCACATTAACGCCAGCGGAGAAGTAGAACCCTGTGCTTTTGTTCACTTTGCCATTGACAATATAAAAGGAAAACCCTTAAAAGAAATACTGGATAATCCTTTGTTCAAAGCATACCAGAAACGGCAGCCGTTCAGCCACAACCTGCTGCGCCCCTGCCCGATAATTGACACCCCGGAAGCCTTGAGAGAAATTGTGGAAGAATCCAGGGCTTATCCTTCTCACGAGGGCGCAGACAATATTCTATATAATTCCAATGCAGCCCGGCTGGATAAAATAGCCGAAGCATGGCGCAATGAAGCCGATAAAAAATGGGAAGAAGTAAGCGGAAAAGAAGAGAAAGAGATAGCTAAAAAAGAAGCAGTTAAAAACTAATCACATCAACTACTTCCTTCAACTACTTCCTTCAACTACTTCCTTC
>PWGO01000106.1 GCA_003554525.1 Syntrophomonadaceae bacterium
AAGCAGGAGCTTCCTGGTCAATAGTAGCAACCTACTAAGTTTACCCAGGCTCTAAGGGCAGTCCCTGCCCCGATTATGCCAGTTACCCAGCTAATGATATGCTCTACCATTGCCATTGCTTGGTTTTCGCTAGGCAATGTTCCGTCACAATTCATCTCCCACCTTAGAGGTGGAAGACTTCTTGACTGCAATACGTTAAAAATATGACTCCTGAAGTAACTATTTTGACAATTACAAATTGTCTTCATCATTTGTTCCACTGTTATTCTATAGGAAATAGTGGGGTTAGTCAACCATTTTTGGTCAGGCAATATCATATTTATAATATTTTAACAAATAGAATAAATCTACAACAAAATTCGTCAAATTGCGGGAACACTGATGCACGACCTCCATTAAAGAGACAACAAACAACTATCCGGGCTAAATAAACGGGGCTAAATAAACTTTTACTTTAATTTTAATTACCGGGGCAAAAAAATATTACATCTTTTGTTGGGCCTTTTACCATACAGCTCCAGGGTGCAGGAAAGTTTTTCGTGCAATCTTTCCCGGTATTTTTCTTCTTCCACTTTTTTAAACCACCGGGATAAAACCCGCGCCGTTTTGCGGCTGTCCACCAGCCGCCCCTTCAGCTGTTTATTGTTTTCCACCTGCTGCAGCACCTGGTACAGAGCGGCATTCATCTGCCTGTAGCCAATAAATTTACTGGGTCCGAACATATCCAGCTGGGGAAAGTAGTACCAATTCCTGTAACGAGAAAGGTTCTTTAACAAACCCGAATCGTGCTTTAAATCTTTATAAAATTGAACCACGTTATCCCTGGCTTCCTGGTAGCTTTTCACAAGTTCAATATCGCGCACTATTTACCACCGCCTTTTTCCGGCTGCTGCAGGCGCTGTTACCCGGGGGAGCATTTCCCCGGGAGCCCGGTAACACATTTTTCTCCTATAACTTTGATGTCAGGTTTTCCAGCTCCTGTGATATAGAGGCCAGCTCCTGGATCGAGGCACTGATTTCTTCGGTAGAAGAAGCCTGCTCGTGCACGTAAGAAAGGGTCTTTTCCGAGCGCTGTTTTATTTCGTCTATCTTTTCGTTTATATGAGTAGTAAGATCCTCTATCTTGTTGGATAAATCCATGGACTGCTCCGAAAATTTTTGTATTTCCTCGGCCACCACCATAAAACCCTTACCCTGCTCACCGGCCCGGGCTGCCTCAATAGACGCGTTCAGGCCCAGCATCTTGCTGCTTCGAGCAAGCTTATGCAGAAAACCCAGGACATTGTTTATCTCGTATATCTTGTCGGTAATTTCTTTTATGTCGTCATCCAGATTCTGCTGCTCAGAGGTTACCTCGTTTGCCGACGCGCTAATTTCCTGGGCCGAAGACGCAGCCTGCTCAAAAGAACTCTTTAAGTTTTCCGCTACTTCCATTATCTCTTTTTCCGTGGCCATACTTAAACCTACGGAAACGCAGCCAATAACTTCCGCTCCCTTTTCATCAAAAACAGGAGTGTTTATGTCCTTAAAAGTAACCCCGTATACTTCTTTAGGCACCATATCTATTATTGTTTCTTTTTTCTGCATGGCTTTACGGATATTAGCCTCCTGCGGAATATCATCTCCTTCTTTTATCCCTACATCAATCTTATCCCCTTTAGCGTAAGCAAGGAACTTTTCCCGGTCCGTAACACAAGCCATTAAATCTCTTCCCATAAAGGTTTTTAAATACGGCAACATCTTGATTAAAAGGTCCCTTGACTCTTCCCCGCGTAAATTCATGAAATATCACCACCTGTTAAAATATTTTTTACCCGCCGTGTTAACGGGCCCGCACCAGCTGAATCCAGGTTTGCCCGTAGGGTATCTCTATTTCCGTTCCATCCTGGTAATAAAAACGGGTAGGAGCTCCTTCAGAAGACTTCTCCCAGGTTCCCTGGAAATGCCGACCGTTGGAATAAAAATCTATTTTCCCTTCCCCTACCAGGTTAGCCGTAGGCCTGCCGTGCCCATCCCTATGGTAAGTTACATGCTGCAGTATTACATTGCGGGGCTTAATTCTGTCCCCCCCGGCATCACGGTGGATTTCCCCGTTGAGGTAGCGTTGATATACGCCGTCCACCGGATCATAACGGTAACTCACGTTGGTAAAGTGGTTGTAGCTGTAAGATATTTCTTCACCCGGGCTACCTTCTTTCCGGGGATGTACCGGTTTGATTTCCGACCTGTCGGGCGGGGGAACCCGGCCCAGGGTGGAAAGGTTAACGTAAAGGTTGTGCGGGGCGCTCCTGGAGGTATCGCGGTAAACACTTCCGTTGCTGAAAAGGGTATTTACATGGTTGACTCCCATCTGGTCCAGCCTGGCCTGCACACTTTCATGGGCCCCGGCATACACCATTAAAACCTCGTTTTCCATGGCCAGCATAGCGCTGTGAACCCGGGCACTCCGAAGAGGACCCACCCGGGAAGGAAATTCGGAAAAAAGCGCCAGGTACCGGGTCAAGCTGGCTTCCACTTCATATTCATAAACCAGCTGGGCCTCCGACAGGCCGTCCTGGGGACGCGCCCTCAATGAATTATCTATAACCATACCATATACCGGTGGAGCTTCCGCCCGGGTTGATATTCGGGCCAGCTGCTCTTTAAGGTCATCTTTTGCGGCATATAGCATCTCTTCTTTTTCTACGCGTCTCTCTTCCAATCTCTGTTTTGATTCCTTGTGCTCCTGGTAAAGCTTCTCCGCTATTTTATAGTCTTCCTCTACCTCCTGCCGACGCTGCTGCTCATGCTCCCGGACCTGTCGAACCCTGGATATCAATTCCCGGTCCTGTTGAAATACCCGGGATAAGTATTCAGTGCGCAGTATCAGATCTCCCATGCTTTCAGCTCCAAAAAGAATTTCCAGGTAGGAAAAACCGCCGCTTACATAGGTGCTGCGCATGCGGCTTCCCAGCCGCCCCCTTACTTCTTCCAAATTTTTTTGCGCTATCTCCAGCTCTTTTTTAGCTTCTTCTAACCGCTCCTCTACTTCTTCAAGTTCCACCGCAATCTGCTGCATTTTTTCTTCTTCCTGCCGCACTCCGGCCTCCAGGTTGATTATCTTTTGTTCCAGTTCTTCTATTTCCTCCCTGGTTCTTTCTACTTCTTCCCACTCCTCTTCATGATCCTGGCCAAAAACACCGGCAGCACCCCAACCCAAAACTAATAAGGCAACCAGGAAAACAGCACAGGATAAACCGGTTATTTTATTCTTCCAGGGCAAGCTGCACTCCCCCTTTTTACTGCGAGTTCACTTTTTTTTCACTACTTCATTTTATTTTCACTTTAAATTACCCTTTAAACCTTGAGAAACCTTCTTAAAGACAGCAAGCTGCCCAGCCCGCCTATTAAGGTGCCCGCTACCAGCAAGCCCAACCATACCTGGTAAAGTATCGCCGGATCGGTGACCGGACGCACCAGAAACAAAAAGTCCACCTCTCCTACAGCTGAAGCCAGGTAATGATAACCCGTCCCCAGCAAAATTACAGCCAGCAGCGTTCCAGCCCACCCAATAATCATGCCTTCCAGCAGAAAAGGAAGGCGGATAAACCAGTTGCTGGCCCCCAGGTATTTCATTATCCCCACTTCTTCAGAACGGGAAAGAAGGGAAAGGCGTACTGTAGTCAGGATAAGAAATACTGCAGCCGCAGCCAACAAGATGCCCGCAACCAGTAAAACCGTATTGGCCCAGCGCCCCACCTGCAAGATGCCCTCCAGCAGGTCCCTGCCGTAATCCGTTTTTTCCACCCCGGCAATATCCTCTATCTGCCCGGCCAGCTCCGGAACACGGGCTGCATCGGCAGCACGTACCTGAAAAGCATGGGGAAGGGGGTTATTTTCCCCTTCCATATCCTGCATTACTTCTTCTTCGCCCATCCAATCGGAGAGCATCTCCAGCCCTTCTTCCCGGGAAACAAAAGAATACCCTTCTATGCCTGGAATACCCTCCAGTTCTTCTTCTATCTCTTCAGGTTCGGCTTCCCGGTTTATAAACACCCCTATTTCTACATTGCTTCCCATGGCCTGCACCAGGCGTTCGGTATTAATAGCTATCAAAAGAAAACTTCCCAACACCATCAAGGTTACAGCAATTACCCCTACCGAAGCCAACCCCAGTCCAAAATTCCTGCCCAGGGATTGGAAACACTGGCGCAGGGAATAGCGTAACAGGTTAAGTAACACGGGCAAACCCCCTTTTCTTGCTGTCGCTTTTTACCTTTCCATCTTCCAGGGATACTACCCGCTGGTCCATTTCTTTTACCAGTTCCCAGGCATGCGTAGCTGCCACTACAGTCGTGCCGGTCTTGTTGATTTGTTCAAACAACTCCATAATATACCTGGCATTATTGGGATCCACATTCCCCGTTGGTTCGTCGGCCAGGATTAACAAAGGCTCCTTGACAATAGCCCTTGCTATACCCACCCGCTGCTGCTCCCCCCCGGATAGCTGGGAAGGAAACATGCGGCTCTTGTGAGACAGCCCCACCTGTTCCAGGGCCCGCGGCACTTTCTTTTTTATTTCTCCTGGAGAGCGACCCAAAACTTCCAGGGCAAAAGCAGTGTTTTCAAACACGGTTTTACGGGATAAAAGTCGGAAATCCTGAAACACCATGCCTATATTGCGCCGGTAGCGCAGCAACTCCCCGGGGTTAAAATGGGACAAGTCCTTTCCATGGAAAAAAACAGCCCCGGAAGTAGGCACTACTTCATGAAATACAAGCCGGATCAGGGTAGTTTTTCCCGCCCCACTGTCACCTACAAAAAAAACAAACTCTCCCTGCTCTATGGTTAGATCTACTTTTGAAACCGCCGGCACACCGCTACCCGGGTATACTTTGGTAACTTCCTGTAACCGGATCAGAAAACTCCACCCCTTTCTTCATCGCCTGCCTGTATATTACTGGAATCCACACACATCAGGTGTAGTAATGCAGCAAGGTAAAGCAGTCTTAAAATACAGTTTTCTTCTTAAAATACAATTCCACTTTACACGCCCAAAATCCTTTTATATTTTTTTATTTGCTGCAGCAAAAACAGGAAACTCTACCGGCTAAACCTCCGGTTTTTGAAAATAATTTAAAAATACTCTTATAAAATTCCCAATATTGTTATTTAATAAAAAATTGTGCTATAATATAAACAATTAAAACAATTAATCTTTCCGGGGGAAAATCAAGTGGTTTTTTTCTGCAAGCCCGATAGGATTTATCGGCAGAAAAAAATAAAGGTAGAAAAAATATGCGAACTTATCAAACCCGGCTACCGAATTTTCCTGAGCAGCGGACCGGTAACCCCGGTTTACAGCCTGCAGCATATACTAAATTCCCACCACCCCAACTGCTCGGACCTGGAGTTCATTCAGCTGGCTCTGCTGGGTAACGTATACGAGCAAAACCGCGGGAGCAGCACTACTTTCCGTATAAAAACCTTTACGGTAGGCGAAAACATTAAACACGCTTTTGAAGAAGGGAAGGTAGACCTGATACCATCTACTACTGTAGGTTTGCCCCATTTGTTTACCACTGACGTGATAGGGGTAGACATTGCTATTGTCCAGGTATCCCCGCCGGACCGCCGTGGATACCTGAACCTGGGGCTGGTTACCGACGTAACGGAACTTGCCCTTCAAAAAGCCTCTACGGTAATAGCCGAAGTAAACCCAAACGTGCCAATTGCCTGCGGGAAAACCAGGCTCCATATCAGCCAGGTAGACTACCTGGTAGAAAGCAGCTGGCCCCTGCTGGAATACCAGGTAAAAGATTACGACCGGGTTATGGACACCATCGGTTGGAACGTAAAGCAGCTAATAAACAATAACTCTACTGTTTCCCTCAGTACAGGCCGGATGTACCATGCCATTGCAGAACATCTAAAAGAGAAAGAAAACCTCAAGGTTATATCGCACGTGGTATCCGACTGGGTAATAGAACTTATAGAAGCAGGAGCCATAAAACCACGGAAAATCGGAAGGTGGAAAAGCCCGGTAAGGGCTTCTTCTTATATCGGCTCCAACCGGCTTTACCGCTATCTCCACCGGAACCCTTACTTAAAAGTTGAGCCGCTGCTCTATTCCCGCCGGCAAATTGAAATACAAAATATCAGGCAGCTGTGCAGCGTAATGAACGTAAAAAAAATAGACGCTTCCGGTGATTCCGTGGCCATCTATTCTGCGGACTTGCAAGTAGCAGGGTTCGACGCAAAATTAAACTTTGCAGAAGCAGCCACCCATTCCCGCGAGGGTAAATCTATAGTGGTGCTTCCTTCCCTGGACCAGCAAGGCAGTAGCAACATAGTTATACAGCATAACCGCAACAAAGAACACGTACGCTCTACCCTGGGGACTACCAGCTACGTGGTAACGGAATACGGAATTGCCAACATTTTTGGCAAGTCCATACGGGAAAGAACGCTAGCCCTGATTGAAATCGCCCACCCCCGGCACAGGAGACCCCTCTTTGAAGAAGCCAAGAAACAGGGCTACCTTCAGCCGGAGCAGATAAATATACCGGAAAATACCATTAACTACCCCCATGAGCTGGAAACAGAACAGATATTTAAAAATTATTTAAAGGTATTTTTCCGTCCTATAAAACCCTCCGATGAAGATATGATGCGGAGGCTCCTTTACCAGTTTACCGAAGAAGCCAGGTACAGGAGATTTTTTTCCCCTTTCCGCGTAATAACCCACCGCAAAATGCAGCCTTATGTAAATATTGACTACCACTATACCCTCTCCATAGTAGGGGTAGTCCAAAAAAGGGGAATGGAAAAAATTATTGCTGAAGCCAGGTACGCTTACGACGAAGACATGGATCACTACGAAATGGCCTTTGTAGTAGACCAGGAATACCACGGCCTGGGCATTGCCTCATTCCTGCGGGAATACCTTATTTCCACCGCGTTAAACAGGAACATAAATAAACTGGCCGCATTTGTGCTCCCGGAAAACCAGCCCATGATAGCAGTCCTGGAAAAAGCCAGCATAAGACCGGTAGTGCATAAAAGAACGGGAGAATGGGAGTTCCATTTCAACCTTGAAGAAGAATTATTTGACAGCCTGCCGGAAAACATGTTTAAAAAACCTATTTTCTAATAATATACTGGCATGCTGGTTTTAAATCTCCGCCCCATTGCGGGTCATAAAAGAATACACACATAGAGCCAGGAAAACCAGGGCCGGAAGCCATGCCGCTCCGGTCAGGGCGTGTACCCCCGCCCAGGTCATGTAAAGGGCTACAGCCAAAACTGCAGCGCTGAAAACCGCCACCAGTAAAGGTTGATGTTTTTCCTGCTTTTTTTCCCTGGATTCCAGGGAAAAATAATAAAAAAACACTACTACCGCCGCCAGGATACCTGCACTGCCTATTACTTTATCCCAGGTTCCCGGCTCTTCAAACAGGGGGGCCGCCGATGCTATAAACCACAGGACTACCAGGCCCCGGACTAAAGAGAGGCCATCCCTGACGTAAATGTTCCCTATAGAAGCAAGGAGCAGCCCAAGCAGGGAAAAAGAAAAAAAAGCAGTAGCCCCGGTAACCAGCCAGTATATTACCTCGTATTTCAAGGCCAGGTTTGCCATTTACCTTCACCTCTTTCCCCAAATTATTACATTTTGCTGCAAGGCGGACTTTTGGTTATAAACGCCCGCGGTGTGAACTACCCCCGCTTTCGCTTCGCTTTGAAGCGGGAGCTTCCTGGTCAATAGTAGCAACCTACTAACTAAGTTTACCCAGGCTCTAAGGGCAGTCCCTGCGATTTAGTTAAAAAAGGTGGACCGCAAAAAAATCGGCAATTATTTCCCCTAACTCTTCCTCCTGGCCTGCCCAAAAGTGATCCGCACCTTTAACTACTTTAATTTCTCCTTCCCCTTCACCTGCTATTGTTTCCTCGTGCTGATAGATAAGTGAAGGGGAAACCAGCTCGTCATCCCCGCCACAAACAATCAAACGGGGTTTAGCGCTGTTAAAGTCGGGTAGGCCCGTAGGAGCCACAGCCGCTACCGCTTTACCCGCGTTTTCCTGCATTGCCGCCGCCAGGGCCACAGCTCCTCCAAATGAATAACCCATGATCCCTGTTCTTCCGGGCTCTACTCCCTTGCAGCTTTCCAAAAAGTTAACTGCCGAAATCACATCCTCTATCTCCCCTTTCCCTTCATCATAAGCTCCTTCACTCCTGCCTGTCCCCCGGAAATTAAAGCGCAGGGCAATAATACCCCTGCCAGTCAAAGCCCTGCTTACTGCAAAAGTTACGTTATTATCCATACTTCCGCCCAAATGCGGGTGAGGATGACAGATTACTACCCCTGCCCCCGATTCTTTTTCACGGGCGCACTTTTCCAAAACTCCTTCCAGCTCCAGGTTGTCGCTGTTAAATTTTATCTTTTCCTTCATATTATCTCCTTCCTGTCCTTCCCCGGTTCCGGTTATCGGTTGAATTTTTCTTCTTTCTCCTTTAATATTATACTTGACTTTACTATTTCTATAAAGCGTAAATAACCTCCGGGGCTCATAACCCCGGCCAACAGGAGATTAATCTATGATAAATGTAAAAACACGTATATTGATTCTTGTATTACTCCTTACCTTTGCAATTAAAACAGGCGGATGCATGGAATCCAGGATGCACCTTACCGTAGAAAAAGACGGAAGCGGAATAATAGATATTACCGTCGAAGCAGAAAAAGCAATAATAGAGAGGGCAGAAAGCCTGGCGGAAATAAACCTGGAAGGACTCGGGGAAACACTGGAACAGGAAGGCTTCGAACTGGAAACATACGAGACAAACAACAAGTCCGGGTTTAAAGCCACCAGGCACGTGGAATCACTGGAGGATTTTTACCTGGAAGAAGAGACAAAAGACCCGGAGGTTATAGAAAGCGAAATTGATTTTCATGAAAAAGAAGGGTTCCTGTTTGACACCCACCACTTTCAAGCAGAGGTAGATCCGGGGAAAATAACCGGCGAGCTTATGGAAGAGCGGGGCCTGTTAAGTTTTTTAGCACCGGACTTTTCCTTTGCCCTTACCTTGCCGGTTGAACCTGAAGAACACAATGCAGACCACATTTCCGAAGACGGCAAAACCCTGGAATGGGAAATAGACCCTTATAAAAAAAATTTAATAAAAGCCTCCATTAAAACACCCAACCCGGCAAACCTGGCCCTTTTAACCGGCAGTGTTTTTATAATTGTCTTACTGCCGGTATATTTTGCAGCCAGGCGCAGAAAAAAACCATCTAAACAAGTGTAATTTCCCGGGGCAGTAGATTTTAATACCGAACCGCTACTTGATTCCCGGGTATTTTTCCCGCAAGTGCTTTTCCATATCTTCTTCAAATTCCAGCGGCCGATGTTCCTGCAGTATTTTCCGGGCCATATCCCGTGCCCTGGAGGTGGCGTCCAGTCCGCCTTCTTTTACCCAGGTATCCCTCTGCTGCCGGTTGGATACCCCGGGGAAAAAGAATTCACGGCGCACATGTTTGGCCGTGTGCGGGTGGGCCAGAAAATGCCCTCCCGGGCCGATATCCTCAATTACTTCGGCGGCAATAGATTCCCGGCTGGTATCTATCCCCTGCACCGCGCGAAGAACCATACCCGCTATTTCGTTATCTACCACCATCTTCTCATATGATAAAGTGGTACAGAACTCCAGAAGGCCAAAAGCATCGTGTATATAATTGGCCCCCGCCAGGGCCACGCCCATCATGGTGGCAGCGCTTTCATAACCCGCCTGTACATCAACTAACTTGGAATCGGACATGCCACCGGTTGCATAAATAGGAATCTTGTAATAGCGGGCCATCTGGGCACACCCGGCATTAATAAGCGAAGACTCGATGGCCCCCGCCATGTATATGCCCGCCTGCATGTCTACAATACTGGAAGTAGAGCCGTAAAGCACCGGGGTACCTTTGTTTACCAGCTGGGCCAATACTACCCCGCTTAAAGATTCCACGTTGTTGCAGGTTACTGTGCCCGCTAAAGTAACCGGCGAAGTTGCCCCCGCCAGCGGCTCCGAGGGCGCGGCTACCGGAATACCGTGCCCTGCAATTTCCACCAGGAAATCAGTATAAGTTACCTCCATGGTCAGGGGGCTCATCATCAGGGTTATAAAAGATATAAAGGGGCGATCCAGCAGTTTTTGCTTACCCCCGGCTATATCTTCACCCATTTTGATTACTTCCTGCAGGCCCTTCCAGGTATAAATACCCCCCATGACATGCTTGGAGGTGTTTGCCAGGGAATGATAAAAACGGTTTATATCTACGTTTTCAGTCTCCACATCGTTGGGATAACAATTGATTACAAAAAATGATATATTCTCCAGGGCATCGGCCATTCTGGCATAACCCGAGACATCGCGCACCTCTGTAGGCCGCCTTTCTCCTGTTTCCAGGTCCAGTGTATTTAGCACGGTACCGCCGGTCCCCAGGTAAGTATTGGTTCCTTCCAAAACCAGGTCGTTTTTTTCTTCCCTGCCGCAAAGGATAACTTTTTCCGGTGCGGCAGCCAATGCATCTTCCAGCATGGCGCGAGGTATTTTGACCACTCCATTATGTTCTTCCACCTCCGCCCCGTTATTTTTAAATATCTCCCGGACCTTCCGATTGTGTATTTTTACCCCCACTTTTTCCATCAAATAAACCGAAGCCTCATGGATTTCCTTCATATCGCTATCTTCAAAAACCTTAAAGCTCCCGCCTTTTACCTGTTTAACCATATCTTTATCACCCTCCATTTTGTTTTTTAAGCGCTCTAACCGGTGGCATTCACGAAAACCGGAATTATAACTATGGCGTTATCTTATTAGTATTTATTTCGGCTACCCTTTAATATACCAAAACAGGTGATGCTATACAACACGGCACTTTCACAACTGACGTAATAGTTTTTAAATTGCAACTACTCCGCAATTGCGTAAATTTAATAAATTTTCCGCCACCCCTTGTCTTTCAAGGTAATGTACTGTATAATATTTATAAGTAAATTTAGTCTTGGTATGAATAAAAATGATCAGGTAACCGAAACCTGACCGATAAGGGCAAACCTTCCGAAAGGAAGGGGCGCAAAGCTATGGGTCTAAGGCCCCACCACCAACAGGGCTACGACCGCCAGGCTGCCGAAACAGGTTTTTTTGCATTTTAAAACACATTAAAAAGGTGTCCTTTGTAAATTAGCGAGGAACCTGACCGATAAGGGCAAACCTTCCGAAAGGAAGGGGCGCAAAGCTATGGGTCTAAGGCCCCACCACCAACAGGGCTACGACCGCCAGGCTGCCGAAACAGGTTTTTTGTTTCGCCTTATCGGTCCCTCACCATCAGGAGGGATCGAAGATGTTAGAACAAAAAAACAGATTAAAAATTCTAACCCTGCTTTTGAGCATTTTACTGCTTACCCTACTGGCTGCAGCTGCTGCTGGCTGCGAAGAAGAAACGGAAAACTGGATAGGAACTAAAGAATACCGGCTGGAAAACAGTCCCGGGGCTCAAAACCACCTGGAAACTGCCGGGATAAAAGCTACTTTAAATCAACAGCCTTTTAACGAGGCACCGGAAGCCCCCAAAGAAAGCCCGGAAGCCGGCGAGCAGCTTGCAGGTCTCAGCGAAAATAGCGTTGATAACAGCGATACCAGGAAAGAAGAAAAAGAAAGCAAACAAGATAAAGATACCGCTGCAAGAGATAAAAATAATAAACCCGCAGATAACAACAAAAACGGTGCAACGGGTGAAGAGAAAGATCAAACCGGTAACGACAACCATGAACAGGAACAGGCACAGGAACAAGATAACAACCCGGATAATGAAAAAGATTACCACCACAAAAACAACCAGCAAGAACAAAATAAACCCGAAATAAACAAGGAAACACCTGAAAGCGATACCGAAACCGGGGAACCGGCAGCCGGGAGGGAAGATAATATAAAAGAAAATAAAGATGAAAACAAAAAGGAAGAAGCTTCCGAAAATACATCCGCCCCGGATAAAGAAAGTCAAGAAGAACCTGACGATAATAAAGAACAGGAACAAGATAACAACCCGGATAATGAAAAAGATTACCACCACAAAAACAACCAGCAAGAACAAAATAAACCCGAAATAAACAAGGAAACACCCCGTTACGAATGGGGAGATAATAAAACTTACGAACTGCAGGTAAAGGTTAATATAACCAACCAGGGTGAAGATAAGGCAGAAGAGATAAAAGTTAAACTACCCATGTTGGAAAACAATTCTCCCTATCAGGAAACAAACCTGGAAAACACCAGCCACGAAAAAATTGAACTAAAAGGGCGCACCGGCACTTTTAAACTAAATGAACTGGAGCCGGGAGAAAGTGAAAAACTGTTAATAAACTACATGGTCAGGGCCCGCAGTGTTTCTGTAGAAGCCAGCAGCGGTACCATGGAGAAAGCATATGAAGCATTTGAAAAATACGCGGGTAGCGGAGACTGCCACGAACTTTCCATCAAATTTGTAGAAAAACTGGAGAGCAAAGATAAAGATATAGAAGGGCGAGTAGTAACCGGGTTTGCCAATCCACGCAGAACTCCTTTTCACCAAACCAGCCTGGCGGGAACCAGGCACAGCTGGGCGGAGTTCTACGTGGAAGAACTGGGATGGGTGCCAGTAGATTTAACTTTTGAATACTTTGCAGAAATACCGCAGTCCTCCCACATAGTAGAAACCTATTCGGCTGACGACCCTATCAGAATTCAAGCAGAAGGGGGACAGCTTCACGGAAGCTGGGAAAACCATATAGTTAATGTTAAATAACCAGGTTCTTTAGATTTCTAGTTTGATATATCCCCTGGAATAGCGGGAGGTGTCCACCGTGGCTTCTCCCGCTTGTTTTTTTCAAACAGGATTTTTTTCAAACAGGATAAAGTTAAAAGCTGCCGGCCGCCTCCAGGTCGTCAATAGTTAGCAAAGAATTAAAAGGGATGCCCTCACGATCAAAAAGCTCACGTGCCCCCATTTTGCGATCCAGTAAAGAAACCACCTTGATTACCTCGCACCCCTTCCTTTTTAATTCCCGGGCCACTTCAAGGGCCGAAGCGCCCGTAGTAGCCACATCGTCAACTATTAACGCACGGGAACCCGCCTGTATTTCCGGCCCCTCCAGCCTTTTCTGGTCGCCGTACTGTTTTTCTTTCTGCCGGTCAATAAAAAACTGCACCTTTCTCATATCTTCCTTAAAATAACACAATGCCGCCAGTGCACCCACAATAGGAGCAGCTCCCAGGGCCGCACCGCCGATAACATCGACACTTTTATCCTCTTTACTTACTTTCTCCAGGATTCCTGCAGCAATCAGGCAAGCCCCTTCCGGTAACAAAGTAACAGTTTTACTGTTAATATAATAATTGCTTACCTTACCCGAAGACAGGTAAAACTCACCCTCCCGGTAAGCGTATTCCCAAAACAGCCGGGCCAACCTTTCCCGGCTAAAACTTAACCACTCCACGCTATCCCCGGCATCAGACATCTTTTACCACCGCCTTTCCAAACAAGCTTAAACTGCATTTACTATAATATATCACAAAGAGTAATTGTTATCATTATGCAAGTACTAACTAATGGATGAAGCTCTTTCTATAAGCAATACGAAAAACTTGAAACTATTTTTGGGAGTTGAGTTTTATTTTTTGAATTTTTAAAAATTTAGTCATGTGGAAGGTAAATAATTTCATTTGTAGAAAACTATATATTGGTAACAAACACTAATCCCAAAAAAGGAGGAGATTACATATGGATGATGTAGCAACCCTGTTGAGCGCCGTCGGAAACCTCGTGGTGGCAGTGGGAGTAGCCATGTTCCTGGTAAAAGCAGGTGATACCTTTTCCAAACTGGGTGAATAATAAGCTGCCGTGCCCGCAGGCAAAAAGAGGTGAATCCGATGGGTGCAACTGGATTTAGTATGCTGCTGCTGGGAGTTTCCGGCGTTATTGTAGCCGCGGGAGCACTTTATGTATTTACCAAGTTAGCCGTAGTACTAACCAAGCTGGAGCGAAAGCTGGACCGGGAAGACAAGTAAGTAGTTGTTTTACCTCCACAATTTGCAGCACATTATCAAGTTACTTTTAATTCTTTTCAACCTGTTAAACTATGGGCTTAATTCTATGAGCTTTTACAGCAACCTTAAAACAAGAAACAAGAAAACAAAAGCAAAAGGGGCGAGTGCTTTTCCCATTCGCCCCTTTACTTTTGTTTTACTACTTCAAGAAAAATCTCCACCAGTCCAGGATCAAACTGGGAACCGGCGCACCTTTTAATTTCTTCTATAGCTTCTTCACTGCTCATGGCGCAGCGGTAAGGGCGGTTGCTGGTCATGGCATCATAAGCGTCAGCAATAGCAAATACACGGCATTCTACCGGGATATCCTTGCCTTCAAGCCCCAGGGGGTAGCCCCGCCCATCCCAACGTTCGTGGTGGTTCAATATCAACCCGGCGATGCCCGCAAGGCCCGGAGAAGAAAGAGCAATTCGGTAACCTTTCTCGGAGTGCTGCTGCATTAATTCCCATTGTTTCCTGGTGAGGCTGCCCTTTTTAAACAGGATATGCTCGGGAATACCTATCTTGCCCAGGTCGTGAACCCTGGATAGCAGGTACAGGTTGGAAAGCTGCTGTGGAGTAAAGCCCAGCCTCTGGCCCATCTCCTGGCACAACTCATTAACACGGTCTGCATGGCCTTCCGCAAAGAAATCCCTTTCCGAAAGCGCAGAGATTAAAGTCTCAATAAAATGCCCGGATGAACTGGAGTTACGTAAAAATTTGTCGCGGTACATCTGGTCATCTGCTTTTTTAAATACCTCCTCCAGCGACTTTTCATAACCGAAAGCAGTTGCCAGCCCCATGGAAAGGCTCACGGGCAGGTTTGTATTCTCGCGGTTGTACTCTTCTACAACTTTATTAATCCTCTCCAGAATTTTATTTCCTTCTTCTTCACCGGTACGGGGCAACAAAACCGCAAATTCGTCCCCACCCACACGGGCAATCAACTCGGAACTGCGCAAGGCCTCCTGCAATAAACAAGCACAGTTTTTTAATAATTCATCGCCCTTCAGGTGGCCCATGGTATCGTTTATAATCTTTAACCCGTTAAGATCCAGGGATATTATGGTGATAGGGTATTCCCTGCTGCTCTGCATCCTCTTCAATTCCGTATCGAAATAGGCCCTGTTGTATAACCCGGTCAGCTGATCTCTCATACTCAGGTACTCCAGCTGGGCCTCGTAGTTCTTGCGTTCAGTTATATCCCGCACCAGGGCTATGGCCTGATCTTCCCCGCAGGGAGAGAGGCGGTTTTCGTAATAACACCTCCCGCGGGAAGTGGAAATGCTGCACTCTACAGACTGCACTTTGCCGGTAGCCATGGCAGCCTGTATCCCCGACAGTATCCTTTCCGCCACGGAATCCGGTAAAACTTGGTTAACATGGTACCCCTGCTGTTTGTGGGCAGCCAGGTAGAGCTTGTTTTCATCACCGGCCCAGATATTTAGTATGGTCCCTTCCCGGCTGTACTGCACCAAAATATCGGGGATAGCATCAATAATAGAACTCTTTAGCGCCTCGCTTTCCCTCAGGGCGTCCAGGGCTTCCTTGCTTTCGTGAATGTCTTCCCCTATACACAGGTATTCTTTTACTTCACCTTCTTCATCGAATATGGCGCGGTCCGTCCACCTCACCCACCGGTAACTACCGTCACCGGTAATACTTTTTCTCTCGTGGGAAATAATACTGTTCTCAGGGGTCAGGCTGGATAAATTATCTCTAACCAGCTGGCGGTATTCTTCAGCAATAAAAAAGTACAAGTTTTCGCCCACCACTTCTTCCCTTTGTTTCCCAGTAAAGCGGCAATAGGCATCGTTGGCAAAAGTAATTACCCCCTTCCGGGAAATGCGGCATATTAATGCCGGTATATCTTCTACCAGGGTAAGGTACCATTCCCGGCTTTCACGGACCGCTTCTTCCGCCTGCTTGCGCCCGGTAATATCGTGTTTTATTGCAAGCACCTTGTCTTCCCCACAAGGAACCAGCCTGAATTCAAAGGTTTCCTGCGGTTCTTCCCCCCCGCAGCGGTATTCAAATACTTCTATTTTTCCCGCCTCCAGCACTGCCTCCAGGCGCTCTAAAATTAGCTCCGCCAGGTCCCCGGGGAAAACATCAGAAACATGTCGTCCCAGGTGGTAGGGTGAAGCAAAACGATGTTCTTCCCCGGGAGAATGATAGTCTATAAATATTCCTTCCTGATCAAATAAGAACATGGTATCCGGTATAGCACTAAGCAGGGCCCGGTTCCGCTCTTCGCTTTCCCGCAGCTTTTGCTCGGCACGTTTTCTTTTGGTTATATCCCGGCCCACACCCCGAAAACCGGTAATATTTCCTTCCTTGTCCCGTATAAGAGAAATTGACAGTTCCCCGGTAAAATACGAACCATCCTTTCGGACAAATTCCATAATAAATCCCTGGTCCGGTTTACCGGTGCGGTAAACCCGGTTGAAAGATTCAACTACTTGATCGGGGTTGCGGTACAGTTCGCGGTAATTTTTACCTATAAGTTCTTCCCGTTCATATCCCAGCAGGTCGCAAGCAGCCTGGTTGCAGAAAACCAGGTTCCCGGCCAGGTCCAGCTCGTAGTAGCCTTCTTCAATAGAAGCCAGTATTTCCCTGTACCTTTCTTCCGATTCCTGCAAGGCCTTTTCCGCTTCCTTACGTTCAGTTATATCCCTTATTATAACCATATTGGAGGATTCCCCCCCGTAATCAACTATGCCCAAGTTTAATTCCACAGGTACCGCTTCCCCGTTTTTGTGTTGCAGGAGGGTCTCATAAACGGTAGGAGCAGGCAGCCCCTGCATACGTTTCCGGTAGTTTTCTGCTACCCTGCCCAGTTCATCGGAGTGGACGTATTCAGTAAAACTTGTTTCCAGCATTTCTTCCCTGGTATAACCCAGGATGTCCTGCATCCGGGGATTCACATATTTTAAGAGGTAATTGTGGATCAACACAATTCCGTCATTGGCCCTTTCCACCAGGTTGCGGTGCACAGTTTCCGGCACCTGCGATTTTTCCTCAACACCGGATGCTGGAACAGTGCTGCCTTCCTCCGCCTCCGGCCCGGTAAAAGCCAGTTTAACGGATATATTATCCACCAGTTCATTTAAAAAGCGTACTTCCTCTTTTCCAAAAAAGTTTTTTACCCCGGCATACACACAAAAAACCCCGCTGACCCGGCCAAATATACGCAAGGGAAAAGCTGCTGCAGAACGGCAGCCTGTATTCACCAGTTCCTGCTTCCAGGTTTCAAGCAGCCCGTATTCATAGTTTTTTTCCTCCAGGTCGTGGCACACCCGGTAAAAACCGTTCTCGAATGCACTGCTGACTATACTGTTTTCTCCTGTGCCGTCGCAGAATATATTTTCAATACTTTCCAGGTTTTCTTCCTCTATAGCGCTCCATGCTTCAACTTGCAGCTCGCCGGAATCATCCACCAGGCCCGCCCAGGCCAGCGGAAACCCGCCCTCTTTTACCAGTATACGGCACAATTCGGAAAACAGCCTCCGGCTTTCTCTGGCCCGGGCCAAAACATGATTTGCTTTACTTAAAACCAGGTTAAAAAGCTCCTGCCTTTCCAGGCGAAGATGAACCGATTTAATGGCGGTTATATCCCTGATTTTTTCAACTACCCCGTTTACGCGGTGCTGTTTATCCATAAGGGGGATGCCGGCCACAAACCACCACCTGCCGTCCGGGGTGTTGCGCTCTACCGACCGGTAAGTCCCCGTTTCTACAGCATCCCGCACCGGGCATTCTCCACCGTGCCAGGCTACACAATCCTGCCACATTTCTTGGCACTGTTTTCCTCTCAACTCTTCCGGGGGAAGCTGTACAAAACAGCATGCCGCCTGGTTAGCCCAAACCACGCGGCAAGTAGTGTCCCGGTATACCAGCATCTCCGACAGGTTATCCCACAAGGGAGAAAGTTCCCGGATATTCTTAATATAATTGTCCTCCATAAAAAACCTGCCCCTCCCCTACACTCCCTGCTGGAACAGGTGGGACAAGGGGGAGAGCTCCATTGCCCCACAAAAATAATTCAAATTCAAGATGAACTTTTATTATAGAAATTAATTTCGATACCGCTGTAAATATTACCTGCAAGTTCAAGCATTCTTTTTAGCCGCAGTTACTTCCGTGTCCCACTCTTGACTTCTCAAGTAATTATACCAAATCACCCAAATTTCTTCTTTTTAAAAAAAAATAAATTTCTGAAACTTTAAAGATATTCGTATATTTTTGAGAAGGATAAAGCGCAGAAATTGTCGAAATCATATACAATATCATTAGCTTTACGTTTGGGTGGGAAGGGGTTATCCAGTCAACAAAGCTAAATGGCAAAATTCATAAAATACCGGGGGTTTTTTAATGAACTATAACGAAAGCAGTTTTTTGGCCAAGTACGAAAAAGATATAAATCTGCTGCAAATTAAGGTTATATGGACTATTTTTGTGTTGGGTTTCGGAATATTCGCACTTTTTATAATAGCCAACTTGATTCAAATAGGGTGGGACCAGTTCGGGATTATGATTGCCGTTACCCTGTTAATATTCTCTAGTGTTACTTATTTCTGGTATAACAACCCCGGCCACAGCTGGAACAAATATTTTATCATTGCCGCCGCATTCATTGTCTTTAACTTTTTAATAGAACTAAACGAGATAAACCTGGCCATGACCTCTTACGTTATGGCTGCGGCCATACTTTCCTTGCTTTATTTTAACCTCAAGCTTACCATAATTGCCGGGGCCGCAGGACTTGCCGCCAATTTATATTTCCTTTTCATAGCCCATCCCGGCCGCTTTATGGAAGAACCCGACATCTCCGCCCTGGGCACCAACGTTCAAATAACCGTGGTTTCCATTATTTTAATCGGGCTGGTCTGTTACCGCAAGAACAAACTGCTTTCCGCCACCATAGACTTCGAGCAGTCCGCCCGGGAAAAAGAAGAGCTGGACCGCATCATGGCCGTAGCCAAAAAGACCGCTGAAACCGCTTCAGAAACAAGCGAGAATGTCTCCGAAGCTATTAACAACCTCTATAATGCTATCGAAGATACCTCCGCTTCTATTAACGAAATATCTTCCAGCGCCGAGGAGTTAAACGAAAAGATGTACAACGTTTCCAGTTTTGGGGAAGAAGCATCCAGGGACGCCACGGAAGGAAAAGAAGCGCTGGAAGACCTGACAGGCAAAACAGAAAATATTAAAGATATAGTATCCGGCTTCAAAACCGAAATAAGCGACCTGGAAACCAAGATGAAAGATATAGAAGGCATTAACAAGTCTATAGTGGATATTGCCAAGCAAACCAACCTGCTTTCCCTCAACGCCGCTATTGAAGCTGCACGCGCCGGACAGCACGGTAAAGGATTTTCCGTAGTGGCGGAGGAAATCAACAAGCTCTCGGAGCAAACCTCGGAATTCAGCAACAAAATCGACAACATAGTTAAAGAAATCCAGGAAAAAACCAACCAGGTAGTAGCTTCTATTGAAAAAGGTACCCAACAGATGGAAAAAAACATAGAAGTGGTAAATTCCACGCGGGAAAATCTTTTAAAAGTGCTGCAGTCTACAGAAGATATTGGAAATGAGATTAACAAGCTAACCGAATCCATACAGCAGCTTTCCTCCGGGACACAAAGCGTGGCTGCAGCCACCGAGGAACAAAATTCCATGGTCCAGTCCATTGCACAGTCCACCGAAACCATGGCAGAACAGGCTCGCAAGGTGCTTTCCAGTTTAAAATAACTTTTTTTAACTCACCTTAAAGTTCTTCGTCATTTTAAAAATGTCAGGAGGTATTATTATGCAAGCCGGTAACAGCGAATTTTTAATCAAGTACGAAAAGGATATAAACCTGCTGCAAATGAAAATTCTCTGGACTTTATTTGTAATAGGCTTCGGCTCCCTGGCCCTGTTTGTCATAGGAAAATTGATTGATATTACCATGGGAGAATACCTTATAATGGTTGGGGCATCGCTGGCTGTTTTTATCGGCACCACCCTGTTCTGGTATTACCGGCGTTCACACAGCTGGAAC
This sequence comes from Syntrophomonadaceae bacterium, assembly GCA_003554525.1. GTDB lineage: Bacteria > Bacillota > Dethiobacteria > DTU022 > PWGO01 > PWGO01. Next base: position 20,138 of record PWGO01000106.1, read on the forward strand.
AAATACTTCATGATTGCCACTTCTTTTATTGTATTTACAATGTTGATCCACATGAACGAAATAAACCTGGCCATGACCCAGTACTTCATGGCTGCCGCCATACTGTCACTTCTCTATTTTAATTTCAAAAATAACCCTTACAGCCGGTATAGCAGGACTCGTAGCCAACGGGTACTACGTCTTTACCGACCCGGGACGAGGCATGGAAGAGGTGGACGCTTCCGCCCTGGGGACCAACGTACAGGTAAGCCTTTTAATGATGATTTTAATCCTGCTGGTCTGCTACCGAAAGAACAAACTACTTACTACTACGGTGGACTTTGAACAGTCCGCCAAGGAAAAAGAAGAGCTGGACCGGGTTATGGCGGTAGCCAGGGAAACAGCCCACTCCGCATCGGAAACCAGCAGAGATGTTGATGAAGCCGTCAACAACCTCTACAATGCTATTGAAGATACCTCCGCTTCTATTAACGAAATCTCTTCCAGCGCCGAGGAGTTAAACGAAAAGATGCACAATATTTCCAGTTTTGGGGAAGAAGCCTCCAGGGATGCCACAGAAGGAAAAGAAGCGCTGGAAGACCTGACAGGTAAAACAGAAAATATTAAGGGCATAGTATCCGGTTTCAAAACCGAAATAAGCGACCTGGAAACCAAGATGAAAGATATAGAAGACATTAACAAATCCATAGTGGATCTTGCCGAGCAAACCAACCTGCTTTCCCTTAACGCCGCTATCGAAGCCGCACGCGCCGGAGAGCACGGTAAAGGATTTTCCGTAGTGGCTAGTGAAGTCAACAAGCTTTCGGAGCAAACCTCGGAATTCAGCAACAAAATCGACAACATAGTTAAAGAAATCCAGAAAAAACCAGCCAGGTAGTAGACTCTATTGAAAAAGGCACCCAACAGATGGAAAAAAACATAGAAGTGGTAAATTCCACCCGGGAAAACCTGTTAAAAGTGCTGCAGTCTACTGAATACATGGGCAAAGAAATAAACACACTCACCGAATCCATACAGCAGCTTTCTTCCGGCACCCAAAACGTGGCTGCCGCCACCGAAGAGCAAAACTCCATGGTACACTCTATTTCCAATTCCACCGATGCCCTGTCACAGCTAGCCAACAACGTACTATACAGCCTGCAGTGAGCCTTCAGTAAATGGGATGATCTTCTTAACCCTTTAATTTTTCCCTTCCTGATTTTCACTTCCTGAGAAGTTACTTAACTACAAAAGTAATTGACACGGGCTAAATATTGTGATAAAAAAAAGTTAGGTGAGGTTAACATATCCGGTTTGCTTTTTTAATGGCGTTCTTGTTAGGGCAGGCTAACAAATTTTTGTACAAGGTAAGGTCCGGTTTACAAATCAGGCCGCAAAAGCTGATGCAGGGTGAGCCGGAAAAAACCTGGAATACCTGCAGGAAGTAAAATCACTGAATAAGGTAAAAAGCATTATTATCCGCAACAGCTATTTAAATATTCAAAATAACGGGGTGAAACAGTGTATCAGTTGATTAGCCTTTTCAAGAAAAGCTCCCACCAACCAGGCAAGAGCCTGGCTACTTCCTCCTGCCATTATGAAACTACTTCCCTGGAAGATATTCAGCCGGGAGAAGAAGGAATTATATCCAGGGTTCCCGAAAATCGTCTTGCCCCCTTGCTGGGGCTAAGGCCCGGCAAAACTGCCCGGCTAATAACCCGCCAGAGTTTCGGTGGGCCGATAGTAGTAGAAATACACGGTAGAAACCTGGCTTTAAGCCGCTCCCTGGCCAGGCAGGTTCAACTGGAGTGCCCCAAAAAGAGCTGCATGGCGGTGAGGGCCGATGATGCCGGAAAATAAAACCCTCCTTCTTATGGGGCCGCCTAACGTAGGAAAAAGTGTTATTTTTAACCGCCTTACAGGCTTAAACGTATGTGTAGCCAATTACGTGGGGACCACGGTAGAATACGCTTCCGGGAATATAGACCTGGGAGGGGAAAGGTATACCCTGGTAGACGTCCCGGGCACATACTCACTGGAAGCTACATGCGAGGCGGAAGCAGTAGCCGTAGAAATGCTGCGGGGTAAACCGGGTCAAAAAGTAACGGGGCACTGCAGCGAAACCCCGGGGGCGGGACATGCACCGGGCACCCCTGAAGCAGTGGTGTGTGTAATTGATGCCAACAACCTGGAAAGTAGCCTGTACTTGCTGATGCAGCTACTACAGGAAGGTCTTCCCGTAGTAGCTGCACTGAACCGGGGTGACCTGGCCCAACAGAAAGGACACCGCATAGACGCTTTTTCTCTTTCCCGGGAACTGGGAATACCCGTAATACCTACCGTTGCCGTCTCCGGGAAAGGTATACCCGAATTAAAAGAAATACTCCTGGACACCGTAAAAACTGCGGAAAACAAAACTCCCCCCCAGGAAAAAATCCTGGAAGCGGACTGGAAGCAGGTTGAAGAACTATGTCAAAAAGTATTGCAGGTAGAATCGCAGCGCCCCTTCCTCCGCTGGAACTGGGATAAACTTCTAACCAGCCCCTGGCCCGGGCTTCCCCTGGCACTGCTAATCTTGGGATTAGTATTTCTCCTGGTGGTAGGTGCAGGAATGGGGTTGAGGCAGTATGTACTGCTGCCGGTATTTGAGGGGCTGCTTTTCCCCCACCTGAAAGCCTTCGTTTCCGGCATACTACCGACAGGAACGCTACAAAATATCCTTATCGGGGAATACGGGTTTTTAATTAAGGGAATCGAGTGGCCTTTTGCCCTGGTGCTACCTTACGTTATCTCTTTTTATTTCGCCCTGGGCCTCCTGGAAGACAGCGGTTACATGCCCAGGCTGGCCGTTCTTTTAGACGGCCTGCTTAACCGGATAGGGCTGCCGGGCACAGGCGTAATACCGCTACTTTTGGGCTATGGCTGCGCCATTCCCGCCATTCTTGCTTCCCGCTCCATGAACACCCAAAAAGAAAGAACCATCCTTACGGTAATCGTGTGCCTGACTGTCCCCTGCATATCGCAAACCGGGGCCCTGATTGCACTTCTTTACGAGCATTCGCCTCTTCTGGTGCCGGCTCTTGTTGCTCTGGCCGTGCTGTCCATGATTGGTACCGGTTTTCTTTTAAACTCATTTTTAAAAGGGGGGCTCACGGATACCCTCATGGAAATCCCGGAACTACTGCTGCCCAGGGGAGAGGTAATTATAAAAAAGGTATGGGCTCGTATAAAACACTACCTGGTAGACGGAGCGCTGCCCATGATAGGAGCAGTAGCCCTGGCCGCGTTTCTCTACGAAACAGGAATAATGGCCTACCTGGGAAACCTTTTAAGTCCTCTTGTAGTTAACTGGCTGGGCCTGCCCGGTGAGGCAGCCATACCGCTAGTGCTGGGTGTGCTCCGCCGCGAGTTGGCTGTGCTACCGCTGCTGGAGCTGGAGCTTACCACCTTGCAGATTTTTGTAGGCGCCGCAGTAGGGCTTTTCTATGTTCCCTGCATTGCGGTAATTGCCGTCCTGGTTCGCGAGTTTCGCTTTTCTTTTGCCGCCTTTATTTTACTCCTTACCACCGCGGGAGCGTTCCTGATAGGGGGGTTACTCCTGCGCCTGGGCTCCCTGTTTGTTTAAGAGGTGGGAGGTGGGAAGTTAGAGGTGAAAAGACCCCCCCACCTTTAATTCCTCCCCCACCAGGCTGATCGTTATACACACTTGACACCGGCAAAGCAAGTAGTGTTGTTTTCGCTGGTAGTGTTATTCCGCTGGCGGGGTGTGTCGGCTCGGGCTCGTATCGGTCGAGGGCCCACAGTTACAGCTC
>PWGO01000018.1 GCA_003554525.1 Syntrophomonadaceae bacterium
CCGGGCGAGGCTTTTTCCAGCGTATCAATCAATTTTTTCATCAAAAAATAAGGAGAGTGATTATTAATGGAGGCTCTCAATGCCGAGAAAATTAATATAGGGCCGGGATTGACTTACTTTGGTGAGGACGAGAGCGATAATCCCGTTTATCTGGGGAGAACTACAGGTGAAACCGAGTTCAATTATGAGGTGGAAACTTTTGAAATAGCGACTGAGGAGGACGGCAGATTCGATGAGCTGGTCGAGGACGATACAATTATGGTTACTGTGCCAATATTCTACACCGATGTCGATAGTCTGGCTAATATTATACCGTGGGCTGAGGTCGCTGAGGGCGTGGGTGAGGGTGAGAAAAGGCTCGTTGTGCCGAAGGCTGTTGGTTTGAGGCTGTCTGATTATGCCGATAAACTCATAATTAGACCTCTTACCAATGCCAATCAAGATCCCGTCGATAAGAGCGGGGATCTCGTGGTGCATAACTGTTATCCCGTGCCGGGGCCGCTGAACTTTGCTTATTCTCGCAGCGGGCAGAGGGTGGCTAATGTGCAGTTTGTCGCTCTGCCACCCGAAGAATCTGAAACTATTAACGGCCAGGAGATGTATCCCTTCTTCTCCTACGGTGATGAAGATATTACTGGTGGTGTTGGCGAGTAATTTGTTGCCCCCGAAAGGGGGCTTTATCTTTTTTAAAAATTTTTAGGGGGTTTTTATTTTGGCTAAAAGCATAGGCAGGATTAAAAAGGTCAGCGTGGCTATAATTGAGGGCGATGAAGTGGTGGAGAAAAAGTATATTATCAAAAAGGCCGGGCTGGGGAAGTATAAGGAGCTTACCGGTGCTATCGGTGAGCTTATAGGATTTATGCCGCAGGTTTTGGCCCAGCGCGGAGTGGAGGATCCCCACCAGTATATTGAGGATATGACTATTATGGATATGCTGGATCTATTTCCGGAGCTTTTCGGCTACGGTGTGGAACAGCTGACCGAAGTAGTGGCTATTATACTGCACGAGGATGAGGATTTTGTCGAGGAAAATATAGGACTGGATGAGGCTGTGGAGATAGTGGAGGCGGCTCTGGAGGTCAATAATCTTAAAGGACTGGTGGCAAAAGTAAAAAACCTGATGGGCGAGGTCGAGGCTCTGAGTTAGATAAGGAGGAGAGTTTCGACCGGCTGGTCTGGCGGCTCGTAAGGTTTACTCGTATGTCCAAGAAAGAGGTGCTGGGGGATATATATCCGGACGAGCTGGAGGCTATATACGTCGAGATGCGTGAGGCCGAGTGTAAGAGGTATATGGGATATTATAACGAGCTTGTGGCGGGGATGATCGGTCATACGCGAGAGAATGATAGGTCAGTAGAAGAATATATGGAGAAGATAGTTAAGGAGATAAGGGAGCTATCATCCTCCCCGGACGCTCCTGACGAGGGCGAGATAGGGCCGGATGATCCGGAGGTTATTAAAGAGAAATTGCAGAGTTTCATCGGAAAGACGGGGCGTGGAAGGGGGGTAAATAATGGTTAGAACTCTGGGATCACTTATGTATATGATAAAGGCCAATAACAGGGATTTCCGCAGTAAAATGGACGAGAGCAAGCGGGATATGAATGGGCTGTCCAGCGCAGCTGAGGCCAACCGCAAAAAGATGCGCAACTGGGGTATGGCGATAACCGGTGCGTCTATTGCCATTATAGGTGCTACCACGAAAGTGGCTGCTGATTTTGAGGAGAAAATGGCCGAAGTCCATACCCTTTTGGGGCCGGGATCTGAGGTGCGGCTCAAAGAACTGGAGGAGAATGTTAAGGATATGTCCATCGCCACGGGTAAAAGTCTGGATGATCTCTCCGGCGGTCTGTATCAGGTCATATCTGCTTTTGGCGATAGTGCGGATAGTGCGGCTATACTGGAAACGAATGCGAAGGCGGCCGCAGCCGGAATGTCCACAACGCAGGATGCTATTAACCTGACTTCTGCGGTAACTAAGGCGTATGGGGATACTTCTGCCGAGGCGGTGGAGCAGGTGGCTGACCTGGCTTTCCAGACGGTCAGATTGGGGCAAACGACATTCCCGGAACTCAGTTCAAGTATTGGACGGGTATCGCCTATGGCATCCACTCTGGGCATGGATATTGAGGAGCTTTTCGGAACTATGGCTACGCTCACCGGCGTTACTGGAGATGCCAATGAGGTCAGCACGCAGTTAAGAGGAATATTAAATGGAATGTTAAAGCCGACCGATGATCTGCGCGAGGCCATGCGGGAGCTGGGATACCAGACTGGCGAGCAGATGATAGAATCTAACGGTCTGGTCGAGAGCTTGCAGATGCTTTATGCGCATACAGGGGAAAACAACGAGGCTCTGGGCGAAATGTTCGGCAATGTCCGGGCATTGACCGGTATCCTCCCTCTGGTGGGGGAGCAGGCTGATGAGTTTGCCAGAAAGAACGCAGAAATGTATGAAAGTGCGGGGGCTATGAATGAGGCTTTTGAGATCCAACAGCAGACATTAAACGCCACGATAGACAGGATAAAGGCTCTGGTGCAGGTTATTCTGGTCGATGTGGGCAATAAATTTCTGCCCGTTATTCAAAAACTGCTGGAGGGATTCGAGAGCTTATCTCCTGCCGTTAGGGGTGTAGCGACTACACTTCTGGCTCTGGCGGCCGGGCTGGGTATTATCGTAGGGCCGATTCTTTTGGTGGCGTCTAAGGTTGCAGGTCTGGCTACTGCTCTGGGAGGTCTGGGTGTTAAGTTCGGCGGTCTGGTTACGGTAATAAAGACCAGCATCATACCCGCTATTAAGGTGGGGCTGATCCCGCTTTTGAAGGCTCTGGGCGGTGCTTTGGCGGTATTTTTAGGGCCGGCAGGCATAGTGCTGGGCGTGGTGGCTGCGTTTATATTTTTCCGGGATGAAATAGTCGGGGCGGTTAAGTTTGCGGTGGATGCCGTGATAACTGCTGTGGATTTCTGGGCTGATAAATTTAGATCCATACCGGAATTTGTGGGGGAGGCCGTGGATAGTTTTGTGGACTTCGCCGCCGATGTGGCGGAGATTTTTGCCGATCTCATAAGCGAGGCTCTGGAGTGGGGTAAGGATATAATAATCAGCCTCGCCCGTGGTATAGCCGACAGGGTGGGGGATGCTCTGGAGGCTGTTGTAAGTCTGGGCAGGGCTATAGCCGATTATTTTAGAAATCTCCGCGCGAGGGCCAGAGAATGGGGCATTAACTTAGTTCTCAATATCCGGGATGGATTTCTGGAGAGGGTTTATGCTGTTGTAGAGGCTGTTCAGGGTTTGGGGCAGTCTATAGCTGATTACTTTGCTGAGCTGAGGGATAATGCGGTGGACTGGGGTAGAGGCATTATCCGGGGCATAACGAGAGGCATCAGGGATATGGCTATGGCTCCGGTTAATGCTGTGCGTGATGTGGGCCGCAGGATAAGGGATGGGTTTACTGGCGTTTTGGGTATCAGTTCTCCCTCCCGTGTTTTCGAGCAGTTTGGCAGGGATATAGCCGATGGGTTAGAGAGGGGGCTGGCCGATGTCGAGCCGGTGGCCCGCTCGCTGGAGGATAATATAGGCAGGGTTATAGATGATATGGCTCCGCTGGCACGAGAGTTCGAGCAGATGGGGCGTGAGGTGTCGGACGGGTTAGCCAGAGGTTTTGATCCGGATCTGGAGAGCGAAATGGCGGAGCGTTTAAAGGAGATAGATCAGGAGGTTTTACTTCTGGCGCGCGAGGCACGCCATGAGCTGGAGGATCTGGAGGCTGAGCTGGCTGGCGTATCTGGCGTTATAGATAGTGCCGGGGCGGAGATACTGGATAGGGCTAAGGCTGAGCTGATAGAGCAGATGGAGGCCGTGCGTGGTATGGCCGAGCTGCCCGTGGCTCCGGAGGAGCTGGGTATTCAATTTCAGATAGTCGATAAATTATTCACCGATGTTTTTGATGTGATGGAGGAGAGGGTTAATGATTTTGCCGAAGTATCCGAGGAGGCCGGCGGCAGTATAGCCGAAGGACTGCTGGGAGGACTTGGGGATGGCACTCTGGAGATAGAGGATTTTGCGCAATTGCAGGCTATTTTAGTTCAAATCGATGATACCATCCGAGGTCTGGGCGAATCCGCGGAGATTGTATTCGGTATTATACGGGAATATATAGAGGAGCTTGATATAACTCTGGAGGCCATAACTTTAAGGCTGGCAGAATTTGCTGAGATTATAGAGGAGGCCGGTGATAGTCTGGAGGAGAGTTTCATAGTGAGAGTGGAGCAGCTTATTTCTGATTATCCCACTCTTAATGAGCTTATTAATGAGAGCGATACGGCTCTGGGTGGACTGCAGAGTTCGTTGATTAATGCTGGCTATGATGTGGAGGACTTTGGTCTGACGATACACGGGCTAAACACCGAGCTGGAGAAACTGGTTAATAAGATAGTGGAGCTTAGGGATGAAGTTTTCGATGCCGGCCGTGATATTGTCGTGGGGCTGGCTGAGGGTATGGAGAGTGCGGCGGATAAGCCTGTGGCGGCGGCTAAGAGGATAGCCTCGGCGGCCGTTAAGGCCCTTAAAGATGATCTAAAGATTAAATCGCCCTCGCTTGTGGCCGTTGAAATAGGCGAGAATGTCGGTGAAGGTCTGGAGTTAGGGCTGTATGAGAAAATTAAGGATATGGCTAAGATGGGTGAGGAGCTGGCTGGGAGTATAGCACAGTCCATCGTTCCGGATATGGATCTGGGGAGTTTGAATATAGAGCCTGTGGCCGTTGCGTCTGAGGGTGTGGCAACCGGGGATAATGTCAATCAGGTATTCCACATGGATCTGCAGTATATAGTGCCGGATGCAGCTACGGCCAAAAGTGCCAATGATGATCTACTGAAAAAGCTGAAAGAGAGAGGGTATAGGGGGGCTTTTAGATGATATATAAAGGCACGGAGTTAAAGTTAGTGCGGGGCAGTCTGTCTATCGCTTACCACCGGAATAAGGATGTAAGGCATATCCCCTATACCAATATTAATCGGGTATTTAATAAGGGGCAGGAGGCCACGGAGATAGACTGCGAGATTATCTCCTTTTCTCAGGCGGAAAAGAGGTCTGTGGAGTATCTTTTAAATCAGACCACGCCGGGGGATCTGGAGGTTGACGATAGGAAGTTTAAGCAGGTTGTAGTCAGGGATGTAATCGACAGCCGGCCGGCTGTGGCTGGGTATCAGGTCTGGATACACCGTGTGCTGTTTGTGGCTCTCTCTCCCACTCCTCTCGATAGGAATACGGAGGGAGCGTTATGGTAACGAAATATTATTACTGGCGTAAATTCGAGCTAAATGAGGAGTGGGTGGATAGCGAGCCGGATGAATATATAGACACGAGGACTGGTGCTACCGGGCAGGTTATCAGGCAGAATTACGATCCGTCATGGATAGTATTCGATAATCTGGGCGATTATGTTACGAGGATGAATGAGTTCCGCACAGATTACAGCGTATCGGAAACATCGAGTGGGTATAGTCTGGGGAGGTCGGGTGTTACCCCTACTATAACAAGCACTACTACTGATAGGCCGAACTTTAATTTTCAGGCTGAATTTGATCACGGGCTTTCTTATACGGGCTGGTATAACTCGAACGAAAATATATACTTCTACCATAATGGGAATTTAATAGAGGCTGATATTAACTGGTTTCGGACTTATGATAGGAAGTGGGATAGCACTTTTAACCGTTGGCAGTTCTCTCATTGGAGCTTGAATAATTTAAGAAAAATGAGCCTAGCGGAAAAGCAGCAATGGCTGGTGAGGGAGATAGGCGACTGGATAGATACGGTGCTGGCGCCTGCCGGGAGTTATCCCATAGAGGGCGAGCAGGGAGGCTACTGGTGGATCAGGGGAGAGGAATATACGATCGAAATCCCGGAGCTTATCTATCCCGATATAGGGGCCGAGTATGTATCCGGCCCTGAGCATTTCGAGTTTGAGCTTAAGGAGAGGATGAGCGACTGCCCCGGGAATTATCACGCGAGGTTAAGGGTGGGTATGCGCTCGGA
>PWGO01000111.1 GCA_003554525.1 Syntrophomonadaceae bacterium
CGCGAGCACGGAACATTTTATGCGCAAAGCAGCGAGCGTAGGTATAACACAAACCCGAGGCGCCCCTGGTGCTTATTAGAGGTTAGTGGTTTTATTCTTACCTCCGGTGTCAAGTGTGTATAACGATCAGCACCAAAGGGGAGGAAGATAATGAGAAAGGAAAATAGTAGCATGATATTACAGGCCCCGGCAAAAATTAACCTGGGACTAAAAATATGTAGAAAACGGGAGGACGGCTATCATGATATAATAACCGTAATGCAGCAAATTGCGGTTAAAGATTATATTTGTTTTAAACCTTTTACCAGGAGCAGGCTTGAGGTACATACTTACGGGGCGGATATTGCCCTGGAAGACAATATAGCCTACAAAGCAGCGCGCCTGTTGCAAGAGAAAAAAAAATGTAGCGCGGGTGCGGTAATAAACCTGTACAAAAACATTCCCCTGGCCGCAGGACTGGCAGGTGGCAGTAGCAATGCTGCAGCAGTTTTACGCGGTTTAAACCTCATGTGGAGCCTGGACTTGCCTGATGGAAGGCTTCTGGAAATGGCAGAAGAGCTGGGTGCTGATGTTCCTTTCTGTTTTTCAGGAGGAACCGCCCTGGCAGAAGGTAAAGGAGAAAAACTCTTTTTTATCGACGGCATGCCTTTTTTTGCAGTAGTATTGGCCAGGCCCCCGGAGCTGGAAGTTTCCACCCGAGAGATTTACTACAATATAAGTTTGAAAGAAAAGCATTCTGAACCTGAAGCAGGGTTTAATAATTTGCTGGAGAGCATTAAACATGGAAACAGGGAGGGGATTCATTCCTGGATGAACCAGGAAGGGATTAACGATTTAGAAAGAGCGGCCACCCGTATTTACCCGCAAATAAAAGAATTAAAAGAACGTTTTCGCAGCCTGGGGATGGTTCCGGCAATGACCGGCAGCGGTCCCGCCGTTTTTTCCCTGCTGGATAGCTGGAAGGAGGCGGGCCAGGCCGCTGAATGTTTAAGGCTGCAGGGATACCAGGCGTGGGCTACCTGGACAGGTGAATAATTAACAATTTTTGTACCACGCTTAACTATTAATCCACAAGGAGGACAAATGTTTGATAAACGCCCTGATTTTGGCGGGTTCATCGAGGAGAGAGGAGCTGGAGCAGCAGGAAAATGTTGACAACAAAGCGCAGGTAACCATCAAAGGCCTGCCCATGATGCTACACGTACTTTCAGCTTTAAACCAGGTTTCTGACCTGGAAAAGATAAGTATTGTAACCTCCGGGTATTTGTGGCGGGAAGTACGGTTGGACCAGGAGGAAATAACCGAAGCGTATGAAATAATTGAGGAACAGGGAGGGCTTTTAGAAAACCTGGAAGCAGGTTTAAAAGCAATGCCCCCGGAACGTTCTTGCCTGGTTATTACCTCAGATATTCCTTTAATACAGCCCGAAGCAGTGGAAGATTTTATTTCCCGCTGCCTGCCCCTGGACAGGGATTTTTATTATCCCATAATTCAAAGAAAAAATTGTGAAGCAGTTTATCCGCAGGCAAAACGCACTTACCTCAAGATAAAAGATGGTGTTTATACCGGGGGAAACATGGCCCTGGTAAAGCCCTCCAGCCTCCTAAATAATATCAACCGACTGCAACTGTTTTTTTCTTACCGCAAAAAACCCTGGAAATATGCAAAATTGCTTTCCCCGGTTCTGGTGTTTAAATTCATAACCAGGCAGGTAACCATAAAAGAGTTGGAAAATCATATATCCCGGGCACTGTTTATAAACGCCCGAGCAGTAGAAACACCTTTTATAGAAGTAGGTACAGATGTAGATAAACCTTCAGACCTGGAGATGGTACGAAATATTATGGGGGAAAGTTAAGTGTCGCCGGTGATAAAAAAGTGAAAAAATTATCAGGGAGAAGGATTTTTTTTAACCAGTGTTGAACTCATGTATAGTGTTTTGTAAATTAATAACGAACCAAATCTTTCAGGGAGGTTATGAACATCGTGAAGGTTACTGACGTAAGAATCAGAAAAATGAACGAAGAAGGTAGAATGAAAGCAATAGTGTCCATTACTCTTGATGACGAATTTGTAGTTCATGATGTGAGGGTGATTGAAGGTAATGAAGGGCTTTTTGTAGCCATGCCCAGCAAGAGGACGCCCAGCGGTGAGTTTAGAGACATAGCCCATCCCATTAATACGGAAGCGCGTCAGCATATTGAAAAAGAAGTAATAGAAAAATACCAGGAGGAAAGGAACACAGATAAGGAAAGCATAGAAACCTGATCAGTTTTAACTAAAAAAGTAAAAAAGATGGATGGAAAATATGGAAAATAAAGTGTGCCCGGGTGATGATAATACTGTCGACTGGAATAAAGCAATGGTTGGTCAGCAAGCAGTTTTATCGGTAGAAATAGGTCAGCTTGAAGAACTTTGCTTGAAGGGAAAGCAAAAAAATCATTCCCAATGGGGGAGTAGTATAAAAAAAGATATTGGTTAAAGCTCCAAAAAGTAAAAAATAAAAAGAGATTAAAAATCTCTTTTTATTTTTTTTTTTAAATCAGTATAGTATAATATAAAAGGTAAAAATTTATTTTCCAGGTGGGAGGAATGGTTTTGGAGCTTTCGGGAGCGGTTATTTTGGCCGCGGGGAAAGGAAAGCGCATGAAAACAGAAACCCCCAAAGTTTTAAACCGTATTTGCGGCAAGTATATGGTAGATCATGTGTTGGAAGCTGTCAGCAGGTTAACCTCTCATATTGTTCTGGTAATAGGATATAAAAGCGATACGGTAAAAAACGAGCTGGGAGACAATTTTAAATATGCTTACCAGCTGGAGCAAAAGGGGACGGGGCATGCCGTTCTTCAAGCATTACCTCACCTTCCTTCGAGTGGCATGGTGCTTATAACGTGTGGAGATACTCCCCTGCTTTCAGCTGCTTCTTTGGAAACATTAATTAAAGAAAGCCGGAAAGGGGATGCCGGACTTCTAACGGCTGAAGTTCCAAATCCCGGAGGATACGGGCGCGTAATAAGAGGGGAAAATAAGCAAATCACTGCCATCGTGGAAGAAGCACAGGCGGATAACGAGGTTAAAAAGATCAGGGAAATAAATACCGGCACATATTGTATTAACGTAGAACTGTTGAAAAAACTGCTGCCGCAGATAACCCCTGATCAGGAAACCGGGGAATATTACCTTACCGATATTGTCCACCTGATGGTGGAACAGGGTTATTATATTGTCCCCTGCCGTCTGGATGATTACCGGGAAAGCCTGGGAGTAAACAACTTGAAACAGCTGGCGGAAGTAGAAAATATAATGCGTAAAAATATGCTGAGCCAACTAATGCTTTCCGGGGTTAAAGTTTTGGACCCGGATTCCACCTACATAGATGCCGGGGTTTCTGTTGGAAGCGGCACGGTAATATACCCTAACACGGTAATAGAGGGAGCATCTAGCCTGGGAGAAAACTGTAATATTGGGCCTTCGGTACATTTAAAAGAAGTAAAAGCAGGCCCCGGGGTGGAAATAAGATTTACGGTGGCGGAAGAAACGGAAATAGGGGAGAAAAGCGTTATAGGCCCTTTTGTATACCTGCGTCCGGGCACAAGGCTGGGAACAGGTGTCAAAATAGGAGACTTCGTAGAGGTTAAAAATTCGAACCTGGAAAATTACACAAAGGTGCCCCATTTGAGTTACGTAGGGGATGCTGATATAGGGGAAGGAGTAAATTTTGGTGCAGGAAGCATAGTGGTGAATTACGATGGAAGAAAAAAACACCGCACTACGGTGCAGGAAGGCGCGTTTATCGGGTGCAACAGCAATTTAATTGCGCCCCTGGTAATCGGGAGAGGGGCTTACGTGGCAGCGGGGTCTACGTTAAACCAGGATGTTCCCGAGAATGCACTGGCTATTGCACGTAGTCCCCAGGAGACTAAACCGGGCCTGGCCAAAAGATTTATTAAAAAATAAGGATATAGTTAAGATTACCGTTAAATATAAAAGTTTAACAGGAGGTAAAATGATGTCTCAATTAAACGAAAAGATAAAGATATTTTCAGGTTCGGCCAACCCGGCTTTGGCAGAAGAGATTTCCAGCCATATTGGGGTTCAGCTGGGAAAAAGTGAGGTAGGGCGTTTTAGTGACGGGGAAATATCCCTACATATTAAAGAAAGTGTAAGGGGGGCGGATGCTTATATTGTTCAACCATTGAGCCAACCGGTAAACGAAAATATTATGGAGTTGTTAATACTTATTGATGCGCTTAAAAGGGCTTCAGCAAGATCCGTCAACGCGGTAATTCCTTACTATGCTTATGCCCGGCAGGACCGCAAAACCAGGGCCCGGGATCCTATAACCGCTAAACTTTTGGCTGATGTGCTGGTAGCAGCCGGTGCAAGCCGTATTGTAGCTATGGACCTGCATGCAGGGCAAATCCAGGGGTTTTTTAATATACCTTTCGACAATTTAACCGGGGTAACCATTCTGGCCAAGTATTTTCAAAACAAGAAGATAGAAAACGGAGTGGTAGTTTCTCCCGACCTGGGGGGAGTAACTCGAGCCAGGGACCTGGCTGACTACCTGGGGATGCCTATTGCGGTTATTGACAAAAAAAGGTTAGCCCCCAACCAGGCGGAGGTTATGAATATTATCGGAGATATAGAAGGAAAAACTGCTATAATGATCGATGATATTATTGATACGGCAGGCACAATAGTTCAGGGTGCGGAGGCTTTAATGAACCGTGGTGCCAAAGAAGTATATGCCTGTTGCACCCACGGTGTTTTTTCCGGACAAGCCTTACCCCGCATGAGCGATTCTGTGCTAAAGGAAATAATCGTTACCAATACAATTCCACTCAAGGCGGAGAACCAAAAGTTTAAAGTTTTATCCGTGGCGCCTTTAATAGGTGAGGCCATAATAAGGATTCACCAGGAACGCTCTGTAAGTGAGCTTTTTCAATGAGTAACTGCTCAGGCTTAATGAGAATGCTAATTATGTATTGATTTGATTTCGTGTTTTATATAGGGTATAATAACAACTATTGTAAAGGTAGTACTTGAGCTACAAGGAGGAATTTTTTATGGAAAGCATAACCTTAACTGCACAAAAGCGCTTCCCTGATGAAACTACCAAAGGTGAGCTTAAACACCTGAGGCAGGAAGACCGAATACCTGCGGTTATTTACGGAAGAGAAAAAGATGCGGTTCCCGTATTGCTGGAGGGAAAAGAATTCCGGAAGGTGTTAAGCACAGAAGCGGGAGCCAACGTAATTATTGAATTAAACCTTACTAACGGTAAAGATACGAAAGGCGATAGTGAAACGGTAATGATTAAGGAAATTCAGCGGGATATTCTGCTTAAAGAGAGGATTCTTCACGTGGACCTGGTTCGTATTTCCTTAAAAGAAAAGCAGGAAGTAAATATTCCTCTTAACCTGATAGGAGAGGCTCCCGGAGTTAAAGAAGGCGGCCTGCTGCAGGTTCAAAAACGTGAAGTCATGGTTAGCTGCCTGCCTACGGCTATCCCGGATCATATAGAACTGGAGGTTTCAGAACTTCAAATCGGGGACAGCCTGGAAGCAAAAGACCTGGTTTTACCGGAAGGGGTAGAGCTGCTGGAGGAAATGGAAGAAACGCTGGTAAGTGTACTTGCACCGGAAAAAGAAGAAGAGCCGGCTGAAGAAGAGGCTGAAGAGGAAGAAGGAGCAGAAGAAGCACCTGGCGCCACAGAACCGGAAGAGGAAGAAGATTAGGAACAACATTACCGGAGGGCAATTTTCTTGTCTTATATCGTTGTAGGACTGGGCAACCCCGGAAAGAAATATGAAGGCACCAGGCATAATGCAGGCTTCAGGGTAGTGGAAAAGCTGGCGGGTAAGCACCGTTACCCTGAACCGGGGGAAAATAAAAATTACCTTTACTCGGAAGGTAAAATAGAAAGCGAAAGGGTAATTCTTGTACAGCCCTTAACTTTTATGAATCTCAGCGGAGAGGCTGTAATCCGGGCTTTGAAGAAATTTAACTTGGATCCGGGGCGACTAATTGTTGTTTACGACGATATGGACCTGGACCCTGGAGCGGTAAAGATAAAGCCTGGTGGGGGCAGCGGAGGACACAGGGGAATAAATTCTATAATATCTTCTCTTTCTAATTACGACTTTATAAGGGTAAGGGTAGGCATAGGTAAAGCGCCTCCTTGGTTGGAAGGTTCCCGCCATGTGTTGGGCAAGCCTGAAGGAGAAGAAAAAGAAGCTTTAGAAGAGAGTGAAGAAGCGGCGGTTAAAGTAGTAGAAGACATAGTAGCCCTGGGTGTTAACGAAGCCATGAACAGGTGGAACCGTAAATTTCAAAGTGATTGAGACGGAACAAGCACCCTCCAGGGGCTGATCGTTATACACACTTGACACCGGAATATACATGTAAAGCACACAAAGATGTGTGCCTGAACTGCCAGAGCTCATCAGAAGAAGCTAAACTCAAATAATTAAGTTGACTTTTTAATGAGCATGTGTTAATATTTTTAAAAAGTCGAATATATAAAATGGCTGTGAAAGAGGAAAGTAAGGTATTTCTTTTTTAGCAGAGAGGCGGAGCCGGGGGCTGTAAGTTCCGCTTAAAAAAGTTTACCTGAAGTTCCCTCTGGAGCTGCAGGCTGAAAACCTGGGAACAGGTAAAGTAGGCTGTGCCGGGGCTTTCCCGTTAAAGAAAGCGGGTATAGATTCTCTGTACCTGGAAAAAAAGGGGCCCGTGTTTACGGGCAACTAGGGTGGTACCGCGGAAGTAAAACTTCACGTCCCGGAGATGTGAAGTTTTTTATTTTGGCAAAGCTGTTGCTTTCGTCTCTAGAAGCAGCGGCTTTTTTTATTTCATAATTACTTAAAGTTAATTCTAAATAATTAAGGGGGAGATGTTTATGATAGTGGTTATGAAGTTGAACGCTCCTGAAACCCAGGTAGAACAGGTTAAAAAAAGGATAGTAGAAATGGGTTTTACTCCTCACGTCATTCACGGGGTAGAGAAGCAGGTTATCGGGGCGGTAGGTGACAAAAGCGGCCAGCGGCTGCCTGGTGAACTGGAAACCCTGGAAGGGGTGGAAAAAGTTCTGCCCATATCTTCGCCGTATAAACTGGTGAGCCGGGAAGTTAAAGACCAGGACAGCGTGATCAAAGTTGGAGAAGTGGAAATAGGCAACAGGGATTTACCTGTTATGGCTGGACCGTGTGCCGTGGAAAGTTATGAGCAGGTTTCTTCTATAGGCCGTTTCTTAAAAGATGCCGGGGTTCCTGTTTTAAGGGGCGGGGCTTATAAACCGCGAACTTCTCCTTACAGCTTCCAGGGGCTTGAATTGGAAGGGCTGGAGATCCTTTATCAAGTAGGAAAAGAAACAGGACTAAAAATTGTTACAGAAGTGCTGAGTCCAAGTGATGTAGAAACCGTTTCTTCTTATGCCGATATGCTGCAGGTAGGGGCCAGAAACATGCAGAATTATCCACTTTTAAAAGAGGTAGGTAAAAGTAGTATGCCTGTCTTGTTAAAAAGAGGTATGGCTTCCCCTGTAGAAGAATGGCTGATGTCTGCCGAGTATATTTTGGCTGAGGGCAATGAGCGGGTGGTGCTTTGTGAAAGGGGCATACGCACTTTTGAGAATTACACCAGGACCACCCTGGACATCAGTTCAGTGCCGTTGGTCAAGCAGCTTTCCCACTTGCCTGTAATTGTTGATCCCAGTCACAGCGGGGGAAGTTGGAAGCTGGTGCCTTCGCTTTCCCGGGCTGCTGTTTCCGCCGGTGCAGACGGACTGATAATTGAGGTTCATCATAATCCGCCCGAAGCCTGGTGTGACGGCGGGCAGTCTTTAAATTACCAAAACTTCCTTGAATTGTTGAAGGAATTGCAACCGGTAGCAGATGCAGTTGGGCGCAATCTTTCTTTAAGCATGGAAGAACATAAAGTAAAGGAGGCTCATATTTTATGATGGAAGATACACTTGGATATCTGGGTCCTGCCGGTACTTTTACGGAAGAAGCAGCTTTAAAGTATTTTAACGGGAAAGAAGAAATTACTCTGAAGGAATACTCTGCCATTGACCAGGTAGTGGAAGCAATAGGCAAAAAAGAAATAGGCAGCGGCCTGGTTCCCCTGGAAAATTCCCTGGAAGGCAGCGTTAACCTGACTCTTGATTTGCTGGCAGAATACCGGGATATTTACATTAACAGAGAGATAATTTATTCTATTTCTCACTGCTTGCTGGCTTCTAACGGGGTTGATTTTGCTACTATAGAAGAGCTTTATTCTCATCCCCAGGTTTTTTCACAGTGCCGCGGCTTTATTTCGGAAAAAATGCCGGAGGTTAAGAAGATACCGTGTTACAGTACTGCTGCAGCTGCAGCCCTGGTTTCCGGCGAAAACAACAAGGCCGCTGTTGCCTCGCGCCGGGCCGCTGAATTGTCCGGTTTAAAAGTTTTGGCCTCAAACCTGGAGGACAATAACGATAACCGGACGCGTTTTGTGGTTATATCTACACGGGATCATTCTTGCACGGGTGCAGATAAAACCTCCCTGGTGATCTCAATTAAAGACGGGCCGGGAAGTCTTTATAACGTCCTGGGAGTTTTTGCCCGAAGAAATATTAACCTTACCCGCATAGAATCGCGTCCGGCCAGGAAAAACCTTGGCGATTACCTGTTTTTTATCGACTTCGAAGGGCATCGTGAGGAAAGTTGGGCCGGGGAAGCCCTGGAAGAATTAAAGCAACATGTAGTTTACTGCAAGATGCTGGGTTCTTATCCTCAGGGAAAGTTAATAAGTTAAGTTAAAGGCAACTCTACCCGGGTATTTGGTACCATTAACGCCGTGAATATATGCTTACCGCTCAGGCACCCTGTATTTACATTTAACTAAATTGCCAAGAATTCTCCCGAATCTCAAGCGAAGCGAAAGCGGGAGTAGTTCACGGGTTAATATTATCGGCCTCTGGTGGTTAGACTAACTGGTAGAAAACCTGGTAAGGAGAACTGCCGGTGAAAATAACTTACTACTGTGATAACTGCAGCAGCTATATAAATACTGCCCGCGTAGAAGGCTTAAGTCTGGCTGAACTTGGCCTGGACGCGTTGACGGAAAAAAAGTGGTTGGATATAATAAAATACACCGATGAAGATGGAATAATACTAAGTTCACTTTGTGATAGCTGTGCGGAGAAATTAGGTACCCTCTAAATTCCACCGGTGTTTTAGACGGGTACTTAATATTTTTGCAAGGCTATTACTGGATATAATTTTTACCAGCGTTGTGTTTCCCTTTTTTGTATTTATCTTGTGTTTTCAGGATAACTTATGTACTTTTTCAAGCATTTTTATAGGGGAGGTACTTTTTTTGAAGTCCCTGCTGCAATACTGGAATAATAGTAATCAATTTTTGAAAATGATTTTGGACTTAAAAGGAAGCAGTTCCCGCAGGGGTCTGGTTTACGGACTGGAAGGAGCGCAGAGGGATTTTTTTGTTTCTGCCTGGTTTGAGAATACAGAATATAACCACATCTTTATAGTGACCCCGGATATGGAACATGCAGAAAGGATGTACCAAAATATTACCACTTTTTTGCCGGGAGAAAGTATACATATTATTCCACCCCGGGATATGATAATTGCGGAAGAACTGATTGCCCAAAGCAAGGAAATTAAAGAACAGCGTTTTAAGGCCCTGGAAGAAATATGTAATCCCGGGCGGATGGTGTTAATCTGCCCCATAGCTTCCTTGATGCAGAGGATGATGCCACCGGAAAAATGGAATAAATATGTGCTAACTCTTGAAATAGACAGTGTTTACGGGCGTGAAAGCTTGACCAGGCACCTGGCTGCTGCTGGTTATGAAAGAGTTTCCATGATAGAAGGAAAAGGAGAATTTAGCGTAAGGGGCTCCCTGGTGGACGTGTACCCCGTAGGAAGGGAGAATCCGGTAAGAATTGAGTTTTTTGATGACCTGGTGGAATCTATAAGAGAGTTTGACCACCACTCACAGCGGTCCGTAGCTTCCCTGCAGGGTATAAGAATTCTTCCGGCCTCTGAAGTGGTGCTGGAGGAAAAAGTACACAAAGCAGGCCTGGATAGAATAAAAGACACCCTTGCAGCAGCCATGGACAGAATGGAAGTAAGCGGAAAAGAAGATATTGCCGCTAAATTAAAAAACAAGGTAAACAAACACCTGCAGGCACTGCATGCTCCCGTGTTAAACGAAGGGATGTATGGCTATTTTTCCTTCTTTTACGGAACAGGATCATCCCTGCTGGACTACCTGGATGACAGTTCCCTGGTGGTGCTGGAAGATGAAGCAAGAATTAAAGAGCGTGCTTGGTACTACCACCGTAACTGGAGGGATTTTTATGCCAGCCTGCTTCAGGAGGGAGTAGTTCTCCCGAGCGAAGTGGAAATTAACTGGAGCTACGATGAACTGCTGCCACCAGAATATTTCCCTTGCCTCTACCTGGATATGTTTATCAGGCAAGAGCAATCAGGTTTTCACGGATTTGCCTGCAGCCTGGAAAGTAAGAATGCCTCCACATTTTATGGTCAGTGGGAGCTTTTAAAAGATGAAATTATGGAATACAAAAGAAAAAACTACCGGGTATTTTTAACTGTTACCTCGGAGGAGAAGAAGCGTACATTAAAGGAAAGAATGAAAGAGCTGGAAGTGGACGTTGCAGGTGAACCTGCTTATTATGATTCTGATACCGGTTTGAATTCCCCGGTGATAATCACCGGAAATCTTACCCACGGGTTTGAACTGCCTTCCCTGAAACTGGCGGTTATTACCGAGAAGGATATGCTGCCGCCGCAAAAAGTTAAAAAACAACAGCAAAAGAAAAAAGATGAAGGAGCCAGGGTAAAGCATTACAGTGAACTTGGAGTAGGTGACTATGTAGTTCACCAGCAGCACGGGATAGGAGAATACCTGGGGATAAAAACGCTGGAAGTCAACGGGAATAAAAAAGATTATCTTCACCTCCGGTATGCCGGGGAAGACAAACTCTATATCCCTGTTGAGCAAATAGACCTTATTCAAAAGTATAACGGTGTAGAGGGTAAGAGGCCCCGCCTGCACCGGCTGGGCAGTAGTGAATGGCAGCGCACCAAAAAGAAAGTAGAAAAATCTGTGGAGGATCTGGCCCGAGAACTTCTATCCTTGTACCAGGCCAGGAAAAACATGGAGGGGTACGCTTTTTCCCCGGATCACAACTGGCAGTCAGAATTTGAAGCCTGTTTTCCTTACGAAGAAACACCGGATCAGCTTAAAGCCATTGATGAAGTTAAAAAGGACCTGGAAAAAAGTTATCCGATGGATAGGCTTGTCTGCGGTGACGTAGGTTACGGTAAAACCGAAGTTGCTTTACGGGCTGCTTTTAAAGTAGTTATGGAGGGCAAACAGGTAGTTGTATTGGTTCCTACGACTATACTGGCGCACCAGCATTACCACAATTTCTTGGAACGTTTCAACTCCTTCCCGGTGGAAGTCAGGCTGCTAAGCCGCTTTTTAAGTGGGAAAGAACAAAACCGGGTAATTAAAGGTCTTAAACAGGGAACGGTAGACATAGTTATAGGAACTCACAGGTTGCTCTCGCAGGATATCCATTTTAATGACCTGGGCCTTTTGGTAATTGATGAAGAGCACAGGTTTGGAGTACGCCATAAAGAAAAACTCAAAAAAATGAGGCTGGATGTTGATGTTTTAACCATGACTGCTACCCCTATACCGCGAACCCTCCACATGTCATTGGCTGGTTCCCGGGATCTAAGTGTTATTGAGACGCCGCCTGAAAACCGCTATCCCATACAGACTTACGTGGCAGAATACAACGACCAGCTTATAAAAGATGCTATCACCAGGGAAATAAACAGGAAAGGGCAGGTCTACTTTGTATACAACCGGGTACAGGATATAGAAAAATGGGGCAAAAAAATAAAAGAGCTGGTGCCGGAAGCAAGGGTTGCAGTGGGCCATGGACAAATGCCTGAAGCACAGCTGGAAAAACTTATGACCGATTTTTTGAACGGGGAATACGATGTGCTGGTTAGCACTACTATAATAGAAGCGGGCCTGGATATCTCCAATGTTAATACAATAATTATCATGGAAGCAGATAAATTTGGGCTGGCGCAGCTATACCAGTTGCGTGGAAGGGTTGGGCGCACCAACCGCTATGCTTATGCTTACCTTACCTACCGCCCGGAGAAAGTGATCAGTGAAGAAGCGGAAAAAAGGCTGCAAGCAATAAAAGAGTTTGCTCAGCTGGGGTCCGGGTTTAAAATTGCTCTGCGGGACCTGGAAATTCGGGGTGCGGGCAATCTCCTGGGAGCAGAGCAGCATGGTTTTATGGTTTCGGTGGGGTTCGACCTGTACTGCCAGATGCTGGAGGATGCAGTGCAGAAAGTAAAAGGAGAGGAAAGTAAAGAAGAGGTGCATAAACCGCATCTGGATTTCAGCGTAAGCGCATTTATTCCTTCCACTTATATGGAGAACCAGGGACAGAAGATCAACATTTACCGGAGGGTAAAAGAAGCGGATGAATTTGCAGAAATTGAAGATATTGAAAAGGAGCTGGTAGACAGGTTTGGTGCACTTCCCCGCGAGGTCGATAATTTAATGAGAATAGCCAGGCTGCGGGTTTTGGCCCGCCTGCTGCGGATACAGAGCATGCAGCAGGAGAACGGCAGGGTACAGATAAGATTCTTGAAACAGCACTATCTTAAAGGTGAAGACCTGTGGAAGCTGGCCGGAAGCTTCCCTGGGAAGATCAAGTATATTACCGGGGAAAACGTAAGTATCAAGGTAAAGCTTCAAGAACCTTCTAAAGTGCTGGAAGAAGTGGAAGATGTGCTAAGTCACTTTTACCAGAAGTTGTTTGACCGGGTTTATTAATTGTAATATTTGTGATGTGGTGAAACGGATAGTGAATAAAACCAACTTGCCCGATAAATACTAATTGATGAAGGAGATAAAGGCAACTGCTTCAAGAAAAAGGAGGATTGTGTAACGTGAAAGCAACTGGCATAGTTAGAAGGATAGATGATTTGGGCAGGGTGGTTATTCCAAAAGAAATACGCAGGACACTCCGAATTAGAGAAGGAGATCCTTTGGAGATCTTTGTAGACAGGGAAGGTGAAGTCATATTAAAAAAATATTCCCCTATAGGAGAACTGGGAGATTTTGCTCAAGAATATGCAGATTCGCTGCATGAAGCTACGGGACACGTTGCCTGTATTGCGGACAGGGATGCTATAATAGCTGTTTCCGGGGCACCCAAGAAAGAGTTCACCAATCGTCCTTTAAGCCCGGCAGTAGAAAAAGTGATGGAAGCCAGGAAAAGCATGTTGATTAACAATACTGCGGAACACCAGATATACAGGGATGAAGAAGGGGCCGTGGCAAAATTCATTAATGAAGCAATAGCTCCCATAGTTCTGGAAGGTGATCCCATAGGGGCCGTACTAATAGGTAACCGCAACCAGGACCATCCCATGGGGGAAATGGAAATGAAACTGGTAGAAACTGCGGCATTCTTCCTTTCCAGGCAAATGGAACAGTAAAACCGGCATTTGACGTAATGGAGGACAATAACCATGAACTAAACAATGAAGTAAATGTAGTCCGGGGGCAAGTTGGTGCTGGCTTAATCTTTTTCCCCACCCTGGTTTTATATACACCCCGACAGGGCTGACGCATGATTTAAAGAGTTAATATGCAAATATTGAGACATGAGCATGAGCATGAGCATTTTTTATGCGTCAGCCCTGATTCACTGATTCATTATGGATCAATTTGCGATATCGTGTTATATTATGGATAACCCGTTATACGCCGGGGAACAGGTCTGCTTATTGCAACAGGCTGGAAAACGGTTGTCGGGAGAAATTACTGTGTCGAAAGCAAATTTAAACCGGGAAATATTAAGACTAATGAAGAAACAACAGAGCGGGGAGGCACCGTCTACCCTGGTAATTGATGCATCGCGACCCTTTTGGCTTAATGGAAATCAACACAGGGGCGTTCTTTTAACCGGTCTCAAAAACAGGAGAACAGCAAGCCGGGTAAAAAGAATTGCCTGGAAACTTTATCCTTCAGGTTACAGGGTTATGGTTAAAAATGGCCCCCCCCGGAAGGAATATTTTTTTTGGAAACCCCTGGAAGAGATAGGCAGCCTTAAGAACTACCATGCGGGAACGTGCGCCTATTTTCCTCCCGCTGGTTTTAGAACCCTGGCCGAACTTGAAGAGATAATGCAGAAGCTTAGAAGCAGGGAAGGTTGCCCCTGGGACATAAGGCAGGATCATAGGAGCCTGCGGCCCTATCTTATTGAAGAAGCTTATGAAGTAATAGAGGCCATTGAAAGAAACGACCGGGATTTGCTTAAAGAAGAGCTCGGCGATTTGTTGCTCCAGGTAATTTTTCATGCCCAAATAGCCAGCGAAAAAGATAAATTTTCTTTAAGCGATGTGCTGGAAGGTATTAATACCAAGATTATTCGCAGGCACCCCCATGTATTTGGTGGCCATCGTACTTCATCAGTACAGGAAGTGTTAAAAAAGTGGGAAGAAATTAAAAAAGATGAACCGGGAAACAGCTCCCAAAAAGCCCCTTCTAAAGATGCCCACCTGCCTTCCCTGGTAAGAGCTTTAAAAACGCAGCAGAGGGCTTCCAAACTGGGGTTTGACTGGGAAACAGAAAACGGGGTAGTGGACAAGCTCAAAGAAGAGCTTGAAGAATTCATAAGTGCATACCACGCGGGCAGCGGGGAAACAATAGAAGAAGAATTGGGAGATTTTTTGTTTTCAGTAGTCAATTTTTCCCGGTTTGTTGGGGTGAACCCGGAAATCTGTCTGGGCAAGGCGGTTAACAAATTCGAACAGCGGTTTGCCTACGTAGAGGAGAAAGTATACGAAACGGGAAGGGATTTTGAGCACTATAATATGGAAGAACTAGATGAGTGGTGGGAAGAAGCCAAGAAATTTGTAGAAAAAAGAAACAAATAGAAGGAGTGGCGGGGGTTAGTGTAGAAATATTCTCATCAAGCATAAAATACATAAGGAGGGATACCGTGAACAAGTCGGATCTGGTGGGAAAGGTGGCGGAGAAAGTCGATATTTCCAAGAAAGACACGGAGAAAGCAGTTAATGCCGTGTTCGAAAGCATTTCAGAAGCACTGGACAAGGGAGACAAGGTGCAGGTAATCGGCTTTGGAACTTTTGAAGTAAGGAAGCGTAAAGCGCGCGAAGGAAGAAATCCTTCAACAGGAGAAAAAATCAAGATACCTGCTACCAAGGTGCCTGTATTTAAACCAGGTAAAGCACTTAAAGATAAAGTGAAGTAGAACGCAAAGGAAAGGGTTTATTTTTTAAACAGCATTTTTAATGCTTTGCGAATTGTTTTAAAAAGCTGACTCAAGTTTGAGGGTCAGCTTTTTTTATTTATTTAAGAATATATTCGTTTAACAGTTGAAAAATAAGTAGTGAAAAATTAATTCCAAGGAGGTATCAGGTATGGTTAGACTATTGGCCAGGTTTCTGGTAATGGGTCTTTTAACTGCACAGGTGCTTGCTTTAACAGGCTGTGGCAATTTGGCCAGCCCTGAAGGAGAGTCACCGGAAGTTCCCCTGGAGGTTCCGGAGGACGGCAGTGCTCCAAGTATAAACGTTTTCTTTCACGAAGAAGAAGAAGTAAAAGAAATGGACTTTGAAGAGTACATAGCCGGTGTTGTAGCAGGAGAAATGGAGAATGACTGGCATGAGGAAGCCCTGGCGGCGCAGGCTATAATTGCCAGAAGTTTTACTCTTCAACAGATAGACGAGGCCGGGGGGGTCCCAGATCACGATGCCCATGCTTCTACCGATGAACAGGAGTTTCAGGCTTATAATGAGGATAACGTTAACGAAGAGGTGGAAAGTGCGGTAGAAGAAACAAAAGGCAAAGCAGCTGTTTTCGACGGGGAATTTATTGAAGGTTGGTTTCATGCGTATGCCGGGCCAAGGACTGCTCTTGCTGATGAAGGATTGGACCATGAAAAGGAAAACCCTCCCTATATAGATATCGTAGATTCTCCTCCGGAAGTGGAAGAAATAATTCCGGAAGAAGAAGCCTTGTGGAGTGCGGAATTTGCCTGGGATGAAGTGGATAATGCGGTGGCAGAGGTTAACGGCGAGGGAAACAATCCCGGCCCTGTTGAAAGTGCTGAAATATCAGAGGAAGGCCCCTCCGGGCGGGCTACACTGCTTAAACTGGGGGAAGAAGAAGTCCCCGCTCCTGCTTTACGAATGGCCCTGGACAGCACGGAAATGCGTTCTACTTTCCTTGATGAAATAGAAGCAGATGGAGATGCCCTTAAAATGTCCGGTGAAGGTTTCGGGCATGGTGTAGGTATGTGCCAGTGGGGAACCAGGGCCCTGGCTGAAAAGGGTCAGTCTGCTGAAGATATAGTTCAATATTACTATAAGAACATAGACATTGTTAATGCATGGGAATAAAACATGATATAAAGGCATAAATAAGCAACCCCCTACATAATTATTTATTAACTACTCAGGCATTTACTGCTGTGCCAGTGGGGATAACTTTCATCATTTTTTTTGACTACGCCGGGCACGGCAAACTATCCCTTCAGGCGCAGCAGGCCCTTCACACCTCTCATCTTTTTGGCCTGAGTAGTTACATTATTTTATTTATTAATAGTCAGGTAAGGGAGAGGAGTACGAAAAATGGAAAACAGGTATGCTGCCCAGCATTCTTATCACCAGTTTACCCTGGAAAACAGAGAAAAGATGGAAGTAACCGGGGTAATCAACGTAGAGAGTTTTGATGATGAAGAAATAATTATGGAAACGGAACAGGGGCTTTTGGCTATTAAAGGAAATGGTTTGCATGTCAAGAATTTAAACCTGGAGCAGGGTGAAGTCAAAATAACCGGATTTATCATGGAACTGGCTTATTCGGAACGTAAAGGCAGGGCAGGGATTCAAAATAAATCATTAATTGAAAAATTATTTAAGTGATCAGGGGTAGCATGGTTTCTTATTCGCCGGCGCTGTATCAGTTTGAAATATTTGGGGCGGCAATACTGATGGGAGTAACCCTGGGAATTTTAATTGATTTTTACCGGATGTTCAGGAAATATTTTAGCCCCGGGTTAAAAACTACTCCTTATGTGGACTTTATTTTCTGGTGTATTGTATCTACTGGATTTATTGCTTTTATAATAATTAAATTGTGGGGGGAAGTATATTTTTTTTCTTATTTGGGGCTGGTATCTGGTTATTTAATTTACTTATATTTTTTCAGCAGGCATGTAGCCATGTTTTGGGACCGGGCACTAAAGGCTGTTTACAAAATCGTGGTGAAAATTTGGAGGACAATAAAAAAAACAGGGGTTAAAATAAATAAAATATTAAAAATTTGCGCAGGATGGCAGGAATTTTTAATAAAAGTAAAGAAATTATTCTGGTACTCCTGAAAAAAACAGTCTGGTAGACCGGGGTGGCTATATGGCAAAAACAAAAAGAGGTGGAGTTTTACCTCACCCCAGTAAAAACAGGAAGCGTTGGACCAAAAGCAGGCTTGTGTTAAACGTGGGAGCCTGCATATTAGTCTTTTTATTGTTTTTATTCTGTGTTTACACCTACAGGATAAACGATCTTCAGGCGGAACGGGATTATTACCGGGAAAAAGAAAACCATTATATAAAAGAAGGAAAGCAGCTGGAACAAAAGAAGGAGAAGCTTAAATCCAGGGAATACATAGAAGAACTGGCCCGGCGCGAACTTGGCATGATTTACCCGGAGGAAAAGGTAATTATCCTCGAGGATTGACCTGAAGGGATGCATTAGATATAATACAATTAATTGAAATCTGCGAAATCTGCAAGGAGGAATATTTTTAGTCATGTCGTTAAAAGAGGGCAGTATAGTGGAAGGAAAGGTAACAGGTATAACCAATTTTGGAGCTTTTGTGCTACTTCCAGGGGGTGAAACCGGGTTAGTTCATATTTCAGAAGTTGCCGACACCTATGTGAAAGATATAAACGAGTATTTGAATTTAAACGACCCGGTTAAAGTTAAAATTTTAAATGTGGGTTCAGACGGCAAAGTGGGCCTTTCCATTAAAAAGGCACAGAAGCAGGAAAGCGCTTCTTCGTTGCCGGAAAGGAAAAACAAAACCGGCAACAAAAACAGGAAAGCAGGCGGTTCTTTTGAAGACAAGTTAAGCCAGTTCATGAAAGAAAGTGATGAAAAACAGCAGGATCTAAAAAAACATACCGAATCTAAAAGAGGTGGACGTTCGGCGGACCGCCAGGCTTTTTAAATCACCGATTTTGTTAAAAAAATACTTGTACGCTTGTTTAAAAATTATTTCCCGTGGTAAAGGTATCTGTAGTAAACGGATGCCTCTTTTTATTTTAGAGGTCCTGGGGTCTGTGGTCAGTGACAGGGGGGAATACATAAATGGAGAACGCAGCAGTAATAGATATAGGCACTAACTCGGTAAGGCTCCTGATAGCGGAAGTTGACCGGCATCAGGTAGTATGTAAAGAGCATGGGTTAGAGACAACCCGGCTGGGAGAAGGGGTTAAAGAAAACAGGGGAAAGTTGCTTCGGGAACCCATGGAAAGAAGCATTGCAGCAGTAAAAAAGTATTACCACCTGTGCCGCAGGCGAGAAATTCAAAATATAAAAATACTGGCTACCAGCGCGGTCAGGGAAGCGCCAAATAAAAATGAATTCCTGGAGGCGTTGTATGAACGCCTGGGAGTAAAAGTAGAAGTTTTGTCTGGAGAAGAAGAAGCCCGTTACAGTTACCGGGGGGCTATAAATTCTTTGAGCGGTGATTACAGGGGGTCGGTTTTTTTGGATGTAGGAGGGGGAAGTACTGAAGTAGTATGGGAGCAAGATGACGAATTAAACTGGAGCAGCTATGGTGTAGGAGCAGTCAAGCTGGGCGAAAACTTTATAGCTTGTGATCCCCCGGACCAGGAAGAAATAAACCGTGCAGTAGAGCACCTACAGGAAACATTTAGCGGGTGTTTTAATATATGGAACAAAGTATCCGTAGTTGGTACCGGTGGAACTGTTACTACACTTGCTGCTGTAAAAAAAGGATTAAAAGAGTACCACCCGCGTTTCATCCACGGGGAGCGTTTAACCATGGAAGAACTGGAGGATATGCTGGTAAACCTGGCCAAGAACCCCCGGGTAGAAAGGGAAAAAATGCCGGGAATGGATCCGCGCCGTGCCGATATTATTATACCCGGGACTTTAATAGTGCTGGTACTGCTTAGAAATACTTCTTCAAATGAAATAGTAGTATCGGAAGGAGATATATTAGCGGGTTCTGTTACCCGGGATCAGAAGATAATTATATAACCCTGCCAGGTAAAGGAAAATTATTCCCGGGACTGTAGTTACTATTAATATTTTCTCCTGTGCTCTCATAGTAATTACAAACCAGTTATTGGGAGCGCTTTTTTTATGAAGAAGAAAACCTCCAGGGTTGCCCTTTTGGGCCCGCCTAATGTAGGGAAAAGCCTGTTGTTTAACCTTTTATGCCGCCAGTATACAATAGTATCCAATTACCCGGGAACCACTATAGAGCTCTCCCGGGGACGGGCCTTGCTGGGTAAGAACTGCCTGGAAGTTGTTGATACCCCGGGAACCTATACTTTAAATGCTGTATCTGAAGAAGAAAAGCTGACCTGTAAGTTGCTGTTGCAGGAAAGATTGGATTTAATTGTCCAGGTAGCAGATGCTAGAAATTTGCCCCGCATGTTAAACTTAACCGCAGAACTTGTTGAAACGGGTATACCGCTTATACTGGTAGTTAATTTGATGGATGAAGCCAACCGGCTGGGGATACGTATTAAGACCAATGAACTCTCCAGGAAACTGGGTATCCCCGTGGTAGCTGCTTCAATGGTTGCAGGTGATGGGGTGGAAGAAGTTAAAAACAAAATAAAATATGCTGTTAAAGGAGCTTTCCCCGGCAGTTATCCTTCCAGACCGAGATATCCACTTTATGTACAGAACTACGTGCAGTCAGCAAGTGCAAAAGTTAAAAAGCCTGGTCATGTAGCCCCGGAGTTTGTGGCCCTGGCCTCTCTTCACCCTGATACAGGGTTATCTTCTTCTCTTTTTTCCAAAGATATTGCTGGAAAACCGGGTAAAGAAGGTATTAATGCCGCCCGAGCCCACCACATGCTGCAAGAAATAAATATGGCACGCCGGCAATGGTCAAAAAAAATGCTAAAAGGCGTTTACCTTCCACCTTTGATACCCAAAACCGGGCATGAAGAAAAAATCAGCCAGCTCATGGTTAATCCTGTAAGCGGCACCCTTATTCTTTTACTGGTATTGTATTTCGGTCTTTACCAGTTTGTTGGTGTCTGGAGTGCCGGTTACCTGGTAGACTACCTTGATGGGTACCTGTTTGGAGAATTAATTATACCCCAGGTGGAGAAGGCGGTACACAGGTTTGTTCCCTTTCATTGGCTTCAAGAGCTTTTTTCCGGGCCTTACGGGTTAATAACTTTGGGATTACGGTATACTTTTGCCATTATTCTTCCAATAGTTTTTTCCTTCTTTCTTGTATTTAGTTTTATTGAAGACAGCGGTTACCTGCCTCGCATGGCCTATTTATTGAACAACCTGGTTAGCAAGATTGGACTGAATGGAAAGGCTGTTATTCCACTTGCCCTGGGACTGGGTTGCGGCACTCTGGCTGTACTGGTAACCAGGACCCTGGAAACCCGAAGGGAAAGAATGCTTACGGCTTTACTTCTTTCCCTGGCGGTTCCCTGTTCCGCCCAGCTGGCTTTAATAATGGCGCTGCTGGCGGGTTCTGGTGCGGCTATATGGGTATGGCTGCTGGCTGTGCTTTTTGTTTTTGCCGGGGCTTCTTATACAGCCAACCGGGTAACAGGGGGTGTTACCCCTCCATTTTGCATGGAAATACCTCCCCTGCGTCGTCCAGGTATTAGCGGTATTTTCAGAAAAACGGCAGCCCGGACCAGGTGGTACCTGGTAGAAGTGCTGCCCATGTTTCTGGTTACCAGCCTGCTTATATGGGGGGCCAGTATAAGCGGGTTCTTGAGCTGGCTGGTGCAATTGTGCCATATTCCGTTACAGGCCCTGGGCTTGCCAGAAGAAATTTCTATGGTATTAATTATGGGCTTTGTTAGAAGGGATTACGGCGCTGCAGGGCTTTTTGAATTAACGCAGCTGGGGATATTGTCTCCTGTCCAGGTTTTAATTACCGGAGTAGTTCTAACCCTGTTTTTACCCTGCGTAGCACAGCTAATAGTTTTAATCCGGGAGCAGGGGCTGTTTTATGCCCTTATAGTAATTGCAACCTCTGTCCTGGTTTCCTGGAGCGCAGGGTACATTATCTATTGTATTTACGGAATCATGTATTTTTAGGCGGATATTTATGCTTCGTTACTACCAAGGGTGTATGTGGATAATGGTAACTAGACACCAGGCCCTGCTGGGCTTCTATTCTCTAAGCTTTCACGCCGTGAGTAGTTACTATGCTTCTCGGTAGTAGTAAGGGGTGGTTGAACCAGTGGGGAAAAAAATAGAGGATAATGAAGAAGTAAGGTTAAGTGATCTTTTTCCCGGGGAAAAAGCAGTGGTAGTTCGCCTGGAGAACATGCCCCTTTCTTTATTTTACCGTCTTCAGTCAATGGGTGTTTACGAAGGCAGCCGGGTGTATGTAGAAAGAAGCTTTCCGGAATACCTTTTTCGAGCCGGATATACCCTGATCGCTATAAATCATATAGTGGCCTACCGGGTAGTAGTGCATAGATTGCCGCGGTAAACCCCAAAACCTTTAAGCAAGTCAGTTAATGTCGGAAAAAAAATTTTTACTATCAACCAATTAAGACAGAAAATCCCATGGATAATATGTATAATATGGGTAAAGGATAACAGCTCGTGTTCAGGGGGTTTTCTATGAAGGATGCACCATTTTCTTCACGCGGTTTACCAAAACAAAACGGTTTAAAAATTTTATACCCGGGTTATATATTCGGCAGAATAAAAGAAACCTGGTCAAGTATGAAAGCAGGGTATATCTTTTTTCTCCCGCTGGCATTTTTACTGGGAAGGACCAGCCTTATGGGAGAATTTGCTCCTTTTGGTGCAGTGTTTTGGCTGCTGCTTCTCAGGGAGAAACCGCGGGAAAGTTACCCTGCTGCAGCTGCAGTTTTAGCGGGGTGCGTTTCTGCACACGGTTTGTTTCCTGCCCTGTTGTTGTTTGCTTCCATGTTTTTAGTGTGGTTTTGGGAAGCATTATGCCTGCGGTTGTGGAACAGAAAGAGTCCCCTGGTACTATCTACAATATTAATGGTGACCGCCGGTAATTACTTTTTACTGGTTGAACCCCTTTCTTCTTATTTAAATATTGTTTTTGTGTTTACTAAAACGGGCCTGGGAATTTTAGCGGCGTACGCCTTGAAGCCGGCTATTTCCATGACCAAAAAACTTCCTTTTATAAGGGACAGGCCTTTGTCTGATAAAGAAGCAGTGGCCGGGGTAATAGTTTTTGCGCTGGCCCTGCTGGGAATCAGGGATATACAAATACAAACAGGTGGATTGAATCTGGTTCACCTCATAAGCAAAATAGTGTTAATTTTTACTGCTTATAGCACCGGAGCCTACCGTGGGGCCGCTGTTGGAATAATCACAGGGACAATCTTGGGGTTGGGGAACCCCGGCGTCTACACGTATATAGGGTCTCTCTCCTTCAGCGGCTTCGTGGCAGGCCTGGCGAGGCAGTTCGGGCGTTTAAGCAGCGGCCTGGCTTTTGTACTGGCGGCCCCGGTTATTACCCTGGCCAGCACCTGGGAAATACCGGTGACCGCTGCAATAGAGAATTTAATAGCAGCGGGGATATTTCTCTTAATACCTTCTCCGTGGTTGAGCCGGGTCAAAGAACTCTTGTCTTTTGATATAGAGCCGGGAGAAAAGATAAATTACTCCATCCAGGGACAACTGCAGAGTAAAACCCGGCAGCTTACAGAAATATTTAAAGAGCTGTCGGAGTGTTTTTATTACCGGGAAGCAGCAGAGGAACCCCGGGAACAAAAAACA